>NZ_JBYUWC010000009.1:0-197853 GCF_058137865.1 Erwinia sp. 009765445 | reverse complement strand
CACGTAAGTTACACCACCGGCGTGCAGTACAGTCAGATCGCGACAGGCGGGACCAACCCGTCATTAACGTTACAGACTGTCGGATCATTCGGAGCCTGGACAGCCCAGGCTCTTCAGATAACGCCTACGACGTTCCGGCGCATCACGCACGGCGGCGGGGTGAATGAAACTGCGCTGACGGCGCGTGTGATGTCAGACCTGGGGTATTTTTATGCGAACGGATCGCCGGAATCACTTGCTACCCCGGCAGGTGGCGGGCAGGAGGGAACCATGGGGCTGGTGGCATTTTACAATAAAGCGTTTACGACAGATGAAGTTGTATCAATGCTGGACTCAGTCGCGGAGGTGATGGCCGCGAGAGGGGTAACTATTCCGTAAGATATAAAAACCCGGCGCGGTGGCCGGGTAGTTGTCGTTATGCTGCTCGGAAGTAGAAATGCATTATCAGGTTATAGAGTCCGGCAAGTATAGTAATTATAGCTGGGACGCCTAGCAATATGGTCAACTTCGCATCGGATATTTTTTTATCAACAGTAGTGATTGAAGACTTGTCACTCAAATTTTCTTTAATTGTTTCAAGACGTTCAAGCGCTGTTGTCATATTCCGATCAATAGATTTTACGTCGCCTTTTAGCTCATCAACATCGCGTCGGATGTGGACAACTTCAGCTTCTAGCACAGCTAAACACTTTTCCATGCTGTCGCCTCCATCTGTTATTGACCTGTTGCTCCCAGTATCGTTCATTTGCGACGCACTGACAATGAGTGGGGATGAACTTTTGGTCAGGTGCAAGCAGGCAGTAAATATTGAAACTGCATTTTCCTGAGAGGAAGTGAAAAGTTGGCGAAACGAACCGTTTTCACCGCTATATGACAGGGATATAATGCCGCTTAGCTTATCAACATCTTTCCCTTTGTTCATTAGCCTTCACCTTCGGATTTTGTTTCAGGACTACATGAAGGGGATTGTTCTAAGGCTAGCCGGAGTGCTTTCAAAAAGCCATTTGCCTGATGCATGGTAAGGCTTAGAGAAGCAACTTTCTGTTTTTGAAGCGCTTTAATTCCCACATTCCCATTTTCATCCACGCAGATTATAGGCGTGCTTTTAGTGAAAAAAATATTGATACTTTCCTCTTCATTCTCAATTATTCCTACAATAGCCGCCGAATCTGCAACTATGTTTACGAACGAAGACGATTCTTTAAGTTCATAATCAATGCTCATAATTCCCTCATGATTAATGTAAATTCCTGTCACGGCTGAATGATAACTCATGTTAATGAATAAATCATGGTGAGTATTTGATCAGTCTGTATATAAACTCAATTAACAGTTTTTAGACTATCGTATCACTCTGCAGTCACACCTCATTCACCAGCCACATATCCGCCTCATCGAACATCTCTTCAATCACTGCCGCACACCCCGTATGTCAAACCCTCGCCTCATCTCAAAAACCGACCTGAGAAACTAAATTTTTCCTCTTATCTAATTGATTTTATTTATTATGCATTATCATATCCGACCCTTAGCACCAGAAAACCGACCAATCCAACCTCAAGGTCGGTTTTTTAAATAACTCTACCTGTATGAATAATAACGATATTTACACAAAAAACCGACTTACCCGACCAAACCGACCATGTTTTGCTTATATATAGAGAAAATTTCTTCTCACTCAACATGCATACTGCCGCGCAACGAATCGGAGTATGCTTGCAATGTATGGCTGGCACGATAAAAATCAATGTGAATTCGCATGGGGGCACAATAGGGGGCATTAGGTATGTGATGAAAATTAATGATGTTGGATATCATTAAGTTACGGCAGAATTCCATTCCCGCCCCGGCACCATATTGAATACCGATTTAAAACTAAATAAAATCAAAGCAATATGTAGTAATGTCGTGACCGCCTCAGGGCGGTTTTTTTGTGCCTGAAATCTGCCATGATGCCATCAACCTTGCTCTTAAATATTTAAGGTCAGGCGAGGAGGCATACATAGGCGTTTTTTTAAATAATGCTTATTTAATCGTCACAAAAGGCACGCTGCCACCCGGCACCATTGTTTCGGGTAACTTCCCATCCCAACGTTCAGCGGCCGTCAGATGAACCAGCTCGGGATTTTTCTGCAGTGCTTCCACTCTCAGGCGGATAATCCCGGCTTCCGCTGCACCTTTCAATGTGATGGATTCGGCTTCCGCTCTGGCCGCGACAAGCCGGCTTTCAGCCAGCGCCCGGGCCTGAGTGACGGCAATTTGCGCCTCGATTTTTGCCGTTTCCAGATTTTGTTTATGGGTGGCGATAGCCACTTCTGCTTTCATCCTGTCTTCAATTGAGTTTTCATAATCAGCGGAGAAACTGATGTCTTCAATCTGCACGCTGTCGATTATCACCGGACCGGTAATCGTTTTTTGCAGCGCACTCTGCAGCTCTTTAATCATTTCCTGACGATTCTGAACCGCGCTAATCGCTGTATGCTGGCCGAATATCATTTCAACCTGGGCCGGTATTCTTCTTGCGATTAAACGTTCCTTCAGGTCGTCTAAGGTCAGATATGAGATGTAAAGTCTTCTGATATCAGAAACCGGAACGTGAAAATTGACGGAAACGGAGAGCGTGGCAGGCTGCTGGTCGCGGCTGTATGACTGGATATTTTTAAACACCATGGAATGATTCTGGATTGATATTTTACTGATTTTTTCAATCAGGGGGATTTTAAAACCCAATCCTGGCTCGGTGATTTTCACAATTTTTCCGTAGCGTAGCAGCACGCCTCTTTCTCCCTCACCGATGGTATAGCAAGAACATAATGTGAGAATGAATAAAATGAACAGTAATCCGGGAATGACAATTCCCTTTTTGTTTCTGTTAAGCATGAAAACTCCATTTATCACTAATAATCCCTGCCATTTTTAGTATAGCCAGAGGGTTTCGTTAAATTCAACATCATAATGATTAGGGTTTATGTTCACTGTTAATAATCAGGTTGCTTTAAAAGTGGAATGCTTGCGTTATTGCATTTAAGTGTATCAAAAGGGTTTGAATGTTGGAGTTAATAAATATTCTTGACGGCTTGCAGCGTTAAGAATTAATTTAGATAAAAATGTAAAACTGGACGGAAAATCAGTGACAAGGAGTCTGAATGGGCAGAGCAACCGGATATATGCTTCTGGGCGCAGCAGGGATACTGGGTTTTGCATTAGTTTATGCGGCACTGATAGAACAGGGTTTGATATTGCAACCAGCAGGTAGCCTTCAAAAGGGGCGGGTGATCACAACCTCTTCAGGCCATGTAAATCTCGGCGTCGTCTATTCAGAAAGCAAGATGGTAGATGTCACCATTACTCAGCGGACCAAGTCTGGCGAAACGCTGGATTTGATCCTTTTGAAAGGAATCAATCCCTATAACTATGAGCAATTAATCACTGATGCTTTGAAAGAGAGTATCGTCAGCGGCAGGCCAGGATACAAATTTCTCTACAACATGAAAGGGGCAATTGATGATGTCACTTTGGCCAGCGAAGGAACGTTAACCGTCAGGACTTACATTCAATACAGATCGGAATATCAGGCACATTATAATTATAATATTGCCACAAGAAAATATACATTCTCTACAGATGAGCCTGTCTTGCGCTTTGCTTTAAAAAAGACCTCCCGATTAATCAACAACAGTCAAAAACGCTTCAGGAATAATATGTTTTTAGACGGCAAGTCTGATGACCTTAAAAGTGAGGGGTAGGGTCATTGGGGAGCTATCAAAGGCATTTCTGCTGGCTGCCCCCCTGTTAAAGGAAGCATGGATGACTGATAACCTGACCGTTGTCAGGCCGCACAACGACCTGATACTCACGACCCTGAGCTCAGATGTGCGGATTATTTGCAAACCAGATCACTGCAACGGCAATAAATATCTGGCATTTTCATGCTGGTAGCTCAAAGCTGGCTCACAGTAATGATGCTAACAGGAGTGAACTTACAAGGAAAGGAGCAGGGAATGCGGTTCTCAATTTCAATAAAGCATTTGCAGCATCTGGCTTGTTTCGCTGGCCCTTTTGGTGTTTTATTTCTTATGAAGTATTCTCATCTTTCCTATCCTTATGGTTGTGCGAATCTGGCTGACTTTAGCATTCTGCTCTTGATATATATAGGAATGAGCCGGGTGCTGTTCTATGTATTGAAGGGTATTCACTGGCTTTTCACCCCTCTCCCGGAAGGAAAAATGCCGCACAACTGAGCGGCATCAATCATCAACATCAAAACCTTTATCCAAACAGTTTCAGCTTTGCCGTTAGCTTTCGCAGAGCTTTCTTCTCTCCAACAATTCCCATCCCCAGATGCTGTAACTCTTCGGTCGGGATTTGGCTGACCGCCTCGCTGAAGGCCGCATAGTCAACGGTCATCTGACCTTCGACCGGAAATAAAATCCGGTCAAAGCCATATTCTGCACACTGACTCAACAGCGAGCGTAGCTGTTCATTGCTGGCGCTCAGCACCGGAATGCCTACCGGGATCAGGCCGGGATGGCTCTGGCCGCTGCCGTCGATCAGCTCCGATCCCACAAAATGGGGATGTCGCTGGCCGAGCGTTAATGAAATAACTGCTGCAGCATTGGCTGCTTTTCCGGTGGGCAGTTCAGAATTAAGAATGACAACACAGCGCAGATCGTTCATCTGTCACTTTCTCCATGCAGGTGAAAAGGGCAGGGTAATGAATCTGCCCGGCTCAGTCTGGAAGATTTGTGCAGCCTTGCTGATAGCGGGCCGGTGTCAGTTGGTAAACCCGTCGGAACCAGCGCCCCAGGTGGCTTTGATCGGCGAAGCCGAGTTGAGCAGCAACCACTGCGGGTGTCACTCCCTGTGACAATAACCGTCGCGCGTGGGTCAGCCGCAGCTGGATTAGCCAGGCGTGGGGAGGCAGGCCGAACTGCGCCTGAAACTGACGTGAAAGGCGAAAGCGATCGACACCCAGCGCAGCGGCCATGTCGCTGAGGCCGATATCCTCATGGAGATGATCGTGCAGATAGTCTCTGGCCTGCAGAGCCAGCGTTCTCTCCTGATGAGGGAGCACGATGGATTTACGCCAGTGCTGATGCTGAGTGAGCGCCGCAAACAGAGTCTGCATATTCCCTTCTTTCACCATTTTCAGCTCCCGATCGTACAGGCTCTGAAACGCATTGAAGGTGGCATAAGCCAGCTGTCGATCGCCAGAAAGAGTGTGGGCAAAGTTCAGCTCAAAACTGTCCGGAACGTGACCAAACAGCGTTGCCAGCTGTTGCCGCATAAACGCCGGATCGATATACAGCATACGATAGGTAAAACCGAGTTCATCTATCGCGTCTCCATCATGCAGCTCTCCTGGCTCCAGCAAAAATACCGTACCAGGACGGCTCTGATGCTTTTGCCTGCGCGAGTGAAATTGTTGTACGCCTTGTTCCGTGACGCCAACCAGCCAGCTGTCGTGCCAGTGAGGATCATAGGCGTGGCCGGTAAAATGGGCGCGAATCGCTTCCACCGGCATATCTTTATCTTTGGTGATCTGTACCCAATCCGACTGACCCACATTTCATTCCTGTCTGACATAACGCTGTTAAAGGTATAGCCAATCAGCGCTGTCCCGCAATCCCCTGCATTAATTCCATCTGCGGAAGAAAGCTTCAAAGCGTAAAAATTTATGCTATCTTTTACCGTTCAGATACGGCTTGCTCTTCCTGGTGAAGACCATCCGTGATTATAATTGCAGCTCTCTTTTAGTTAGATATCTAATCATCAGGCCTCTACACATTGAATCCTCAGGAACTTAACTTCTCTCGCTTACTCCATCTGACCGCGCATGCATGGCGGCAGGCTATCGATCGCCGGATGAAAGATGACGGCCTGAGCATGAGTAGCTGGATGGCGGTTGCCACCATTGCCCTCCAGGAAGCGCCCATCAGCCAGAAAGAGCTGGCGCAGGCGCTGGGCCTGGAAGATGCCAGCGTGGTGCCGCTGATCGATCGCCTGGTGAAGCAGCAACTGGTTGAACGGGTGCAGCCTGAAGAGGATCGCCGTAAGCGCCTGCTGCATGTGACGCCGCAGGGAAACCAGCTCTATCTGAAGCTGAAAATTGAAGCGGACAGCCTGCGTGCCGAACTGCTGGCCGATATCAACCATGACGAGCTGGCGATCACTCAGCGCGTGCTGCAGAGACTGCTGAAAGCGACAGAGGCGAAATAGAGTGCGCGGTAATCGTCCCGACCCGTTCGCTCCGCGCGAATGGGGGCCTGGCGAAAAGCCGATGCTGCCCGGCTCGCCTTCAACGCCGCTGCATTCAACCCACAAGCGTATTGCCTTTGGCATCATTGGCCTGTTGATTTCAGTCACCGGCGCGCTCAGCAACGCGCTGGTCACCGCCAACCTGACAAACCTGCAGGGTGTTTTCGGGGTCTACAGCAATGAAATTGCCTGGCTGCCTGCGGTTTATGTGATGGGCAACATCTCCATCAACCTGCTGCTGGTGAAGTTTCGCCAGCAGTTTGGGCTGCGGGCTTTCACCGAAGCGTTTCTGGTTCTATACGTCATCGTTTCTTTTTTCCACCTGCTGGTTAACGACCTCAGCTCAGCCATTGTGGTGCGTACTGCTCATGGAATGGTAGCCGCCGCGCTCAGTTCGCTGGGGATCTATTACCAGGTACAGGCCTGGCCAGCTAAACACCGCCTCAAGGCTCTGACCATCGGTCTTGGCGCGTCTCAGCTGGCTATCCCTCTGGCGCGACTGTTTTCCACCGAACTCCTGCAGCTGGACGAATGGCGCGGGCTGTATCTTTTCGAGCTGGGGCTGGCAATGATCTGCCTTGGGGCTGTACTGGTACTGAAATTGCCGCCTGGCGACCGCATCAAAGTCTTTGAGAAAAAAGATTTCCTGACTTTTATTCTGATGGCTCCTGGCATGGCGCTGTTCTGCGGTGTGCTGTCACTGGGGCGTATTGAGTGGTGGACCAGCACGCCATGGCTGGGCATCTGCCTGGCGCTTGGCCTGGTACTGGTGATTGCGGCGGTGGTGCTGGAACATAATCGCAGCAATCCCCTGATCAACACTCGCTGGCTAAGGACCGGTGCAATTTTCCGGCTGGGGATTGTGATGATCATGCTGCGCGTGACGCTCGCGGAGCAGAATACCGGCGCGATTGGTTATCTGCAGCAGGTGGGATTACTCAACGATCAATTGCAGGGGTTGGCGCTGGCCATCCTCGCCGGCGTAATCACCGGGATCATCATCAGTGCGCTGATCATCAACGTGAAACATCTGAGCTGGCCGATAGTGATGTCGCTGTTGTTGATCATGATTGCCTCGCTGATGGATGCGCAATCCAGTCCGCTCAGCCGTGCGAATAATATGTATTTCAGCCAGTTCTTACTGGGTTTCAGCAGCACCTTCTTTATTGCCCCGGCACTGCTGCTGAATATCGGCAGCGTGGTCACCCAGCCGAAAAACCTGGTCAGCCTGGTCGTGCTGTTCGGTATGAGCCAGAACCTTGGCGGACTGATGGGCTCCGCGCTGTTGGGCACCTTCCAGACCTGGCGTGAAAAATATCACTCCAGCCTGCTGGGCGATCAGCTCTCTTATCTCAATGCCAATGTCACTGACCGGCTGGCTCAGTACACCAGCTTATATAACAGTTATATCGGCGACAGCGCGCTGCGCAGCGCTGAAGGCACCGTGCAGCTGCAAACGGTGGCAACGCTGCAGGCGAACGTTCTGGCCTATAACGATACCTATTTTCTTACCGCCGGAATGGCATTTGTCACCCTTATCTGGGTGCTCTGGCGTCTGACCCGCCTGCGCTATCTCAACTGGCAGCAGGCGAAGCGCGAAGCTGAAGCAGAGCGACGGGCAATGCAACAACCTGGAACATCGATAAGTACGGGGAAATAATGAGTCAGCAGGAACAGAATCAGATCGCTGAACGCGAAAGAACCAACCGGTTACGCATCTTATCTGTCGCGTTCGGTGCAGGGATTGCCGTGGTGGGCGTCCTGATCATTCTTTATGCGTGGCAGCTGCCGCCGTTCACCAGCCAGATCCAGTCTACGGAAAATGCTTATGTTCGTGGTCAGATCACATTTATCAGCCCGCAGGTAAATGGCTATATTACGGCGGTGAACGTGCTGGATTACCAGCCGGTACATCAGGGCGACGTGCTGATGACCATAGACGATCGTATTTACAAGCAGCGCGTACACCAGGCACAGGCTCAGGTCGCGATGAAGAAAGCCGCGCTGGATAACAATATTCAGCAGCGCCGCAGCGCCCAGGCCGTAATCGAACGCAATCAGGCCGCGCTGGAAAATGCCAAAGCCCAGGCGGTTAAAAGTGGGCTGGATTTGAAGCGGGTGGAAAATCTAACCTCTGACGGTTCCCTGTCAGTTCGTGAGCGCGATGCCTCACGGGCGAGCAACAGCCAGACTGTGGCTGAGGTGCAGCAGGCGAAAGCCACGCTGGACGTTTCCCGCCAGGATTTGCAAACCGTGATTGTGAACCGCGCTTCGCTGGAAGCGGATGTTGCCAGTGCACAGGCTTCTCTGGAGCTGGCAGAGATCGATCTGGATAACACCCGCATTATCGCTCCCCGTGACGGCCAGCTGGGCCAAATCTCGGTACGGCAGGGGACTTATGTCACCGCCGGTACTCGCCTGACTTCGCTGGTACCACAGCAGATGTGGGTGGTGGCGAATATGAAAGAAACCCAGATGGCCCGCATCCGGGCAGGATTGCCGGTCAGCTTCACTGTTGATGCGCTGGATGGCGAAAGTTTCCAGGGCGAGGTCGAATACATCTCTCCGGCAGCAGGCTCAGAGTTCAGCGCGATTTCACCAGATAACGCCACCGGCAACTTTGTGAAAATTGCCCAGCGAATACCTGTCCGCATTAAAATCACCAGCGATAACGCCGCTCACCTGCGTCCGGGGATGTCGGTGGAGGTGAATATTGACACGTCTGCTGAAGCGGAAAACAGGGGGGCGAAGTAATGCGCTGGAGGAGATCGCTGCTGGCAGTGACGCTGGCAGCAACCCTGGCTGGCTGCGCCACGGAAGTTGAAAAAGCACCGGGTTCTTTACCAGTTCCGCCGCAGTGGCGTAATCAGATCGGCCCTTTTTCACCGGTCGAAGCGGGCTGGTGGCGGGCATTTGGTGACGAAGACCTCAACCGGCTGGTGGAGCAGGCGCTGCGCAATAACCCCGATATCCTGATCGCCCGTTCACGTGTCGATCAGTATCGTGCTCAGCTGCGTGCCGATCAGGGGGATAATTTCCCGACTCTGGATGCTGGCGTAGCCGCCTCTCATGCCAGGGCGCTCTCATCCGTGACTGGTCAGCCTTATGAATATGCGGTATTCCAGGGGCTGTTGCAGGCTAATTACAATGTCGATCTTTGGGGCGCGCGCAGCAGCAGCATTGATGCGGCCAGAGCCTCGCTGGATGCGGTGAAGGCGGCTTCCTCTGCGGCAGAGCTGACCGTTGCCAGCTCGGTTGCCTCCGGCTATATGATGCTGATCTCGCTGGACGAACAGTTGCGGGTGACTCAGGCAACTCTTGCCACTCGCGAGAACTCCCTCAAGCTTGCTCAGCGGCAGTATGCCACGGGTTACACTTCGAAACTGGAATGGGTACAGTCGCAGTCTGAATACCAGACGGCCAAAGCTCAGATTCCGGTGTTGCAGCATCAGATTGCACAGCAGGAAAACGCGCTGAGTATTCTGGTGGGGTTGAACCCGAGGAAGATTGCCCGCTCCGGCCGCTTTGAACACGTTCTGCCGCAGCAGTTGCCTTCGGTGTTGCCTTCTGAGCTGCTGCAACGTCGGCCTGATATTGTGCAGGCTGAGCGCCTGCTGCTGGCCGCCGATGACACGCTGGCCTCTTCGCGTGCCAGACTGCTGCCTTCACTGAACCTGACGGCGACCGGCACCCTGCAGAGTTCGGTACTGCATCAGCTGGTTGACGATCCTTTCCGCCTGTGGAGTATTGGCGGCAGCGTACTGGCTCCGCTGCTGAACCGCGAGGCGCTTACCGCTGAGGTGGACGTGTCGATGGCTTCACGCAATCAGGCTCTGTACAGCTATGAGAAAGTGGTGCGTAACGCTTTCAGTGAAGTGAATAACGATCTGGATGCGATTGCCCGCTACAAAGAGCAACTGGTTGAACTGGAGAAACAGCAGGAGGTGGTCAGTGAAGCCCTGCGCATCGCCCGCAACCGCTATCAGAACGGTTACGCTTCCTACCTCGACGAGCTGGACGCCCAGCGCACTCTGTTCAGCACCCAGTTGAGTGTGGTTCAGGTGAAAAACAATCTTCTGCTGGCCCAGATCGACCTCTATCGTGCACTGGGCGGCGGCTGGCAGCCCTGATCTTCCCTGGATAAAAAGCGGCGATATCGCCGCTTTTTTGCCGGAAATACCGCAGAACTTTCCGCTTCTCTTTCTTTAGCAACGAGTGCTATTATGCCGCGCCTTACAGTAAATTAACTGATATAAGCGGGGGCCTTACACTCCGTGCAAAGGCTTCCTGCCTGTCAGGGAAACTTTATTTTTCTATGCAAAGGGATTCTATGAACAATAAACGTCTGTTTGCCGCACTGGCCGTGGTGCTGGCTTTATCTGGTTGTGCCCGTACCGAACCGGTGCACAATATTAAAGAGACTGTTTCCACACAATACAGCAGTGACCAGATGAAAAATGCCATTCTGCAAGCTGGTCTCTCCCGCCAGTGGGCCATGCATCAGGTCGAACCCGGTGTGATTGACGGTCATCTGGCGCAACGCGGCCATGTCGCCGATATCCGCGTAACTTACACACCAGGTCAGTACACTATTAATTATGTTGGCAGTCAGAATCTTTTAGCCGAAAACGGTCAGATCCACCGTAATTACAATCGCTGGATAATGATTCTCGACCAGGATATTAAATTACGCCTGTCTGCTCAGACTGTTAATTAATCGAAGAACGCTTCCAGGCGTTAAAACTCTTCAGTTGCGTTAAAGATAAGGCCTGCTTGGCCGAAAATCCTGTTAACCCTGATCGGTTTTTTTATTCCTGAGACGGCTCGCAATTGCGGTTAAATCCGAGTGCTATTGCGGGCAGCCTGACGCTATGCTGTGCGGATTGTCCGGGCCGGGATGCTGTCTGGACGCTTGAAGAAGATTTGACGTATGAAATTAGCTTTTACGCTCTCCGACTGGCAGGCCTGCGCACCCGGACTGAATGAACCGGCTGACTGGCAGCAGTGGGCCGCAACGCCTCCGGTGATTGATGCGGCGCAGCCGCTGGCGAAAACACGCCATTTGCCGATGATGACCGCCCGTCGCCTCACCAGCGGCAGCCGTGCGGCCGTCGAATGTGGTCTGGCGCTGATCAAGCGCCAGCGTGTGGATGCGGTGGTCTTTACCAGCCGTCACGGAGAGCTTGAGCGCAATCTGCGGATCTTAACCTCGCTGTCCCGCGAAGAGAGCCTTTCCCCTACTGATTTTGCAATGTCCGTGCACAATGCTGCCGTGGGCAGCCTGACCATTGCTGCCGCTGAACCGCTGGTCAGCACTTCACTGGCTGCGGGTGTGGATTCCTTCCAGCAGGGGCTGGTCGAGGTCGCCGCGCTTCACTCCGCAGGCTATCAGCAAGTGCTTCTGGTGGACTTTGAAGGTGCTGTACCGGCATTTTATCAGCCTCATCTGCCTGCCGGTGCGCTGCACAGCCCTTATGCGGTGGCGTTACTACTGGGGCAGGGTGAGCAGTGTTGCTGCACGTCTGGCGTGGTGGAAAACCAACAGGAAGCGCTGCTGCCACAAAGTCTGCTTTTTTTACATGCCTGGCTGGCGCGAAACCCCTCCTTCAGGCTGCCGGGTGATCGCCTGAACTGGCAGTGGGAGTGCCAATATGACTGAAACCAGCACTACCGCGCAAAGTTTATCCCGGCTTAACCGCTTCTGGCGTATCCTGATGACCGGCTTCTGCTTCTCGCTGTTCGGGGTTGGCGGCCTGCTGCTGTCGCTGGTGTGGTTTAATCTGCTGCTGGTTTTTCAGCGTGACCCGCAGCGGCGTCGCCAGCTGGCCCGCCGCAGCATCTCATTCAGCTTCCGTTTTTTCCTGCGGACCACCCGGGGGCTTGGTGTGCTGGATTACCACATTGAAGGAGCGGAACTCCTGCAAGGTGACCGCCGTTGTCTGGTGGTGGCAAATCATCCTTCGCTGATCGATTATGTGATGCTGGCTTCGGTGATGCCGGATGTGGATTGCCTGGTCAAGGCCGATCTGCAGCGCAATTTCTTTATCAGCGGGGCGATCCGCTCGGCCAGCTATCTGGTCAACAGCCAGGCCGAAACGCTGCTGCCGGACTGCCAGCAGCGGCTGGATAACGGCGATGCAATTATGATTTTCCCTGAGGGCACCCGTACCCGCTACGGAGAGCCGCTGAAACTGCAGCGTGGTGCAGCTAATATTGCTGTGCGCTGCGGCTGCGATTTACGTATTGTGCATATCAGCTGCACCCAGCGAATGCTGGATAAACAAAGCCGCTGGTATCAGGCTCCACCAGAAAAGCCGCTGTTCACCGTCAGGGTGGGCGAACGGCTCGACAGCCAACAATTTTTGGCAGGCGACGAAGAGGCACAGCCGCTGGCCGCGCGTCGTCTGACCCAATTTTTACAGCATGCATTAACGCCACACTAATTATTCGGAAACAGGTATGGAAGAGTTAGCGCTTGAAATTAAACAGATGATCATCGATACGCTCAATCTGGAAGAGATTGACGTCACGGAGATCGAGAGTGACGCACCGCTGTTCGGCGACGGCCTGGGGCTCGATTCCATCGATGCGCTTGAGCTGGGGCTGGCGGTAAAAAATCGCTATGGTGTGGTGCTCTCTGCTGAAAGCGAAGAGATGCGTCAGCATTTTTATTCCGTCGCGACGCTGGCGGCTTTCATCCAGACTCAGCGCAAGCTGGGCGCCTGAACTACAGACCTGCGAGTTATTTATGGATAAGAACGAAATTTATCAGGAAGTCACCGGCCTGCTGGTGAAACTTTTTGAACTGGACGCCGGCGACATCAAGCCTGAATCCCGCCTCTATGAAGATCTGGAGCTGGACAGCATTGACGCGGTGGATATGGTGGTTCATCTGCAAAAACGTATTGGCCGCAAGATCAAACCTGAAATGTTCAAGTCAGTGCGCACCGTGCAGGACGTGGTTGATGCTGTTGACCAGCTGATCCGCGAAGGCTGAGTCGTTTTGCGCTGATGCGAAGGGTGATGCAGGGAGTGAGTGCGTTGCTGATGCTGGCCTGGCCATTAGTGGTCTGGCTGGGGGTGAGCCACCCCAGCTGGCGCTGGTTGCTTCCGCTGGCGGCCGTGCTTTTTATCCTGCGCCTGATGGCGCTGGGGGGCCGCAAGGGAGCGCTGTCGCTGGTGGGGAAGTGGCTGGCAGTGGCCGGAGCAGCACTGAGTCTGGCCAGCTGGCTTCTGAGCAATCACCACCTGTTGATGTGGTATCCGGTTGTGGTCAACGGCCTGATGCTGGCGCTGTTTGGCGGTTCATTGTTCAGCGCCATGCCGCTGGTCGAGCGTCTGGCCCGCCTGCGTGAGCCTGAACTGCCGCCACGCGGCGTGATCTGGACCCGACGGGTGACCCAGGCCTGGTGCCTGTTTTTTATTTTTAATGGCAGCATCGCTCTGGTGACCTGCCTGATAAACAATCTTCTCTGGTGGACGTGGTGGAACGGGCTGGTCAGTTATCTGTTGATGGGGCTGCTGATGGCGGGCGAATGGTTGCTGCGCCAGCGCATGAGAAAGCCGGCATGAAAAGGAAAGCCCAACCTGTCGGCAGATGGCTGGCATCTGGCGATGGCGGAATTGTGGCTCGCTGTGGTGAGGAAGAATTGAGCCGCCACCAGTGGCAGCAGCAAATCCGGTCGCTCGGTCATCGTCTGCTGGCCCATCCAGGAGAGCGCTGGGCGTTGTGCTTCGACGACAGTTACCTTTTCAGCGTCGCCCTGCTGGCCGCACTTCACGCCGGTAAAACTCCGGTGATCCCCGGTCACTGCCGTGAATCTCTTCTGCAGGAACAGGCTGGTGAATTTGATGCCATGCTTTGCGACCAACTGCTGGCACCCGGCTGCCCGGTCTGGCAGATTGGCGGGGCAGAAGCATCTCAACGGGCAGATTTATCAGCACCGGACTTACGGCCAGCGTTGTCTGGCGAAGGGATCGGCGCTGATGATGTGCCGCTGCCCGCCATCCCCGACGAGGCCTGTGTGGTGCTGTTCACCTCCGGTTCTACCGGTCAGCCACGGCAAATCATCAAGCCGGTCCGCTGTCTGGATGAAGAGGCCCGCTGGCTGGCTGAACTGTGGGGCGACCGGTTGCAGGACTGTACCTTTATTGCCTCGGTCAGCCATCAACATCTGTATGGCCTGACCTTTCGCATCATTCTGCCGCTGGCGCTGGGGCAACCTTTCGACAGCAGGCAAGTGTTCTACAGCGAGCAGCTTTCAGCGCGGCAGAACGGTCTGCATTATGCTTTTATCAGCAGCCCGGCGTTTCTGCGTCGCCTGGATATGACGCTGCCCGCACCGGACTGCCAGCTGATTGTTTCCGCCGGAGGCCCTTTACCCTGGCAACACGCGCAGGGTGTTGAAGCCTGGCTTAAACAGCCGGTGGATGAGATTTACGGCAGTACTGAAACCGGCGTGCTGGCTACCCGTTCCCGCAAGGCAGAAGAGGCGCTCTGGCAGCCCTTTAGTCAGGTCGGGTTATCGCAGGACGAGCAGCAGCGCTGGCGAGTCTGCTCGCCGCTGATCCCGGAGGTGGAAGGGTTGTTGCTGGATGACAAACTGGCGTTTACCGCTGAGGGTTTCCAGCTCTGCGGTCGCCATGACCGTACAGTAAAAGTTGAAGACAAGCGCGTTTCTCTGAGTGAGATCGAACGGCGACTGCTGGCGTTGCCGCAGGTGAAAGATGCTGCGGCGCTCTCCGTCACCCGCCCTGAGCGCAGCGGTATTGGCGTGGTTCTGGTGCTGGACAAGCCTTACAGCGAGGCCGCACTGGCCCGGTTGAAGCGCGAATGGCGCCATGAGCTGCACCGCTGGCTGGAGCCGGTGGCGATGCCCCGCTACTGGCGGGTGGTCGACAGCATCCCGCAGAACAGTCAGAGCAAACGCGCCTGGCCGCAAATACAGGAGTTATTTCATGCTGCCCGCTGAATTATCGTGCCAGCAGCAGGACGGGCAGGCAGAGATTTTACTGCGTGCTGATGCGGACCTGTTCTGGTTCCGCGGCCATTTTCCCGGCCAGCCAATCCTGCCCGGCGTCGCCCAGCTTGACTGGGTGATGCACTATGGTCTGAAGCTACTGGCACCAGGCTACGTATTCTCGTCGGTGGAAAACATCAAGTTCCAGCAGCCCATTCTGCCGGACAGCACGCTTAAACTGACGCTGAGCTGGAATTCCGCCAGAAACTGGCTGCTGTTCGATTATCAGATTTCTGGTGGTGCGGAGCCGCAACGCGCCAGCAGCGGTAAGATAGCGCTGAAGCCGGGTGATAAGAGCGCGATATGTTGAAAAAGGAACCCGATCCGCAGGATTTCACACCTTGTGTGGTGATCCCCTGCTACAACCACGGGGCGATGATGGCTTCTGTACTGGCCCGGCTGGCACCTTTTGGCCTGCCGGTGTTTATCGTTGACGATGGCAGCGATAAAACAACCCGCGTTCAGCTGGAAGCACTGGCTGACGGGGCGGTGACGCTGATCCGTCTGGATGAAAACAAAGGCAAAGGCGCGGCGGTGATCCGTGGCCTGCAGATGGCAGCAGCGGCAGGTTTCAGCCATGCCCTGCAGGTTGATGCCGACGGTCAGCACCAGATTGAAGACTGCCCGCGAATGCTGGCAGAAGCACAGCAGTATCCCGACACGCTGATTTCAGGTCAGCCGCTTTACGATGATTCGATCCCCAAATCTCGCCTCTATGGTCGCTATATCACGCATTTTTGGGTGTGGATTGAGACGCTCTCATTTTCCATTAAAGACAGCATGTGTGGTTTTCGCGTTTATCCCCTGGCTGCCACGCTGGCGCTGGCTGATGAACATCCCGTCGGCCAGCGGATGGATTTTGACACTGAAGTGATGGTCCGGTTGTACTGGCGTGGCACCCCAAGCCGCTTCGTGCAAACCCGCGTGACCTATCCGCTCGACGGCCTGTCACATTTTGATGCTCTGCACGATAATCTGCGAATCTCCTGGATGCATACCCGGCTGTTCTTCGGCATGTTGCCGCGCGTTCCTTCACTGCTGAAAAAGCAGCGCGGGCAGCACTGGGCTGGCGTGCAGGAACGTAAGGGGCTGCTGGGCATGAAGTTTATGCTGAAAGTCTGGCAGCTGTCTGGCAGGGTTCCTTTCACTCTGCTGCTGTGGCCGGTGACTGGCTTTTACTGGCTTAGTGGAGGAGAGCAGCGCGAAGCTTCGCGGCAATGGCTGAAAATCCTCCGTGAGCATGCCCGCCAGCAGCGCGTGATGCTGCCGGTCGGGCCTCTGAATAGCTTCCATCACTTCCTGCGCTTCGGCCAATCGATGCTCGATAAAATTGCCAGCTGGCGCGGTGATTTACGCTGGGGAAAAGATATAGATTTCGCGCCGGGAGCGGAGCAGGCGATTGATGCCGGGAAGCCGGGTGGCCGGTTAATTCTGGCTTCCCATCTGGGCGATATCGAAGCCTGCCGCGCGCTGGCTCAGCAGGTGAGCGGCCTGGTCATCAATGCGCTGGTTTTCATCGATAATGCGCAGCGTTTCCGCCAGGTAATGGATGAGATCGCGCCGGAAGCCAGTAAGCATGTGATCCCGGTTACCGACATTGGCCCCGATACCGCCATTCTGCTGCAGCAAAAACTGGATGCCGGAGAGTGGATCGCTATCGTTGGTGACCGTACCGCCGTGAACCGCCAGCGAGGTGGCGTCAGGCGCGTGGTCTGGAGTGAATTCCTGGGGAAACCCGCCCCGTTCCCTCAGGGGCCGTTTGTGCTTGCGGCCGCGCTGCGCTGTCCGGTGCTGTTGATGTTCGCCCTGCGCGAAAAGGGCAAGCTGAGGTTGCATTGTGAACCCTTTGCCGATCCGCTGCTGTTGCCCCGCGCCAGCCGACAGGAGGCTCTGCAGCAGGCGGTGGATCGCTACGCCCTGAGGCTGGAGCACCATGCCATGCTGGCTCCGCTGGACTGGTTTAACTTTTTTGATTTCTGGCAGTTGCCGGATCAACCGCAACGGTACGATAAGGAGTGACAGTGTTAAACGACCCGCGTTTTTCTGTTGAAGTTGAGCTAAGCATTCCGTTTCACGATGTGGATGCAATGGGCGTTGTCTGGCACGGCAACTACTTCCGCTATTTCGAGATCGCCCGCGAGGCGCTGCTGGCAAAATTCAATTACGGCTACCGTGAAATGAAAGCTTCAGGCTGGCTATGGCCGGTGGTGGATACCCGGGTCAAATACCGTGCCGCGCTGACTTTTGAGCAAACTGTCCGCGTCCGCGCCACTGTTGAAGAGGTCGAAAACCGCCTGCGCATCGCTTATCAGATCTTCGATGCGAAAAATGGTCAGCGTACCACCACCGGTTACACCATCCAGGTGGCGGTGGCAGAAGGGAGCCAGGAGCTGAGCTTTGTTTCCCCGGAGATCCTGTTTGAACGGCTGGGAGTGAAACCATGATCAAATCTCTGCTTACCGCGCTGCTGATGTTCAGCGCGGCTGCCCAGGCTGTGACGCTGGAAGATCTGCAACAGCGCTTTGCCAGCCAGCCGGTGGTGCGCGCTGAATTTACCCAGCTGCGTGAAATTAAAGGCATGGCGCAGCCACTGAGATCCAGCGGTGAGCTGCTGATCGCCCAGGACAAAGGGTTGTGGTGGCATCAGGCGAAGCCGTTTCCGATGACTCTGGCGCTCGACGACAAGCGCATGGTACAGGTGATGAACGACCAGCCGCCTCAGATTATCACCGCCGACAGCAACCCGCAGATGTTCCAGTTTAATCATCTGCTGCGCGCGCTGTTCCAGGCTGACCGGGCCGTGCTGGAGCAAAACTTCGCGCTGGATTTTCACGATTTCGGCCAGCAGAAATGGCGTCTGGTACTGACGCCGAAGACGTCGCCGTTGGATAAGCTGTTTAACACCATCACTCTGCAGGGCGGAGAGTACCTGGACGAGATCCAGCTGAACGATCGCCAGGGTGACAATACGGATATCAAGCTGAGCAATCAGCGCCTGAAGCCGGTGACCCTGACCGCTGATGAGCAAAAACGTTTTGTTTTCTGACTCTCCCCGCCGGATCGCGCTGGGCTGGCTGGCCGTCTGCCTGCTGATGCTGGCTCTGCTCGGCACGCTGTGGCCGAAAGCCACCGTCAACAGCAGCGTGCTGGCCCTTTTACCGCAGCAGACCATGGGTGATATCCCTGCCGATCTGCAGCAGGGTTTTATGCAACGACTGGACCGTCAACTGGTCTGGCTGGTCAGCACGGGCGATATAACCGACCCGACAGTGGCTGAATGGTACCGGCAACAGCTGGCGGCAATGCCTGCTTTGCATAACGTGCAGGGGCCCATGCCCGCCGATCGGCAGCAGGTCTGGGGCAAGTTTGCCTGGCAGCACCGCAACGCAATGATCGATCCGGCAACCCGCGCGCGGTTACAGAATGGCGGTTCCATGCAGGCTGACTGGGTACTGGCGCAGCTCTACTCAGCTTTTGCCGGGGTCAGCGGACAGGAAGTGACTCATGACCCACTGTTGCTGGTGCGGGGGGCACAGCTTGCCATGCAGCAGAACAGCGGTCAGCTCGGACTCAGTCAGGGCTGGCTGACTACCACCGATCCACAGGGCAGGGTATGGTATTTTCTGCACGGCGAGCTGAACGGCAATTCGTTCGATATGCAACAAAGCCATGCGCTCGTCAGCCAGCTGGCGGAACTGAAAACCCGACTGCAGGCAAAATGGCCGGACGCTCAGCTGTTATCGCGTGGCACGGTTTATTTCAGTGATTATGCCAGCCAGCAGGCGCGGCACGATGTCTCAACGCTGGGTGTTGCCACTATTGTGGGCGCGCTGCTGCTGGTCTTTTCCGTGTTCCGCTCGCCGCGCCCGCTATTGTTGTGCGCACTGTCGGTAGCGATTGGCGCAATGGCCGGGATCGCCGTCACGCTGCTGGTGTTTGGCGAGCTGCATCTGATGACGTTGGTGATGAGCCTGAGTATTGTCGGTATTTCGGCAGACTACACGCTTTACTATCTTACCGAGCGGATGGTGCACGGCGCAGAGGCGACTCCGGCGCAAAGCCTGCAGAAAGTGATCCGCGCGCTGCTGCTGGCGCTGGGTACCACGGCCATTGCCTGGCTGATTATGGTTTTTGCCCCTTTCTCTGGTATCCGCCAGCTGGCCGTGTTCGCCGCCACCGGACTGACCGCTTCCTGTCTGACCGTGATCTGCTGGTATCCGCTGTTGGTGAAAGGGCTACCTGTTCGTCCCATCCCGGCGCTGGCCCTGATGGGGCGCTGGCTGGGTATGTGGCGAAGGAGTGAGAAACTGCGCGTGGGTTTACCGCTTCTGGTGGCAGTGATCGGTGCGGCCGGACTTTTCGGGCTGCAGGTGAATGATGATATTTCGCAGCTCCAGACGCTGCCTCCGGCGCTGCTGGCGCAGGAAAAGCAGGTCACCGCACTGACCGGCCAGAGCGCCGATCAAACCTGGATGGTGGTGTATGGCGATAATGCCGAACAGACGTTACGGCGGCTGGAAGAACTGGCCCCGCAGCTGGCAAGGGCTAAAGAGCAGCACTGGCTGCGTGATTACCGTTTGCTGCCGCTCTCTTCACTGGCGCAGCAGCAGAAAGATCTCGCCCTGCTGCAAACGGCAGCGCCTGCCGTGACGGCAAGGCTGCAACAGGCTGGCGTGCAGGTTGCTCCTCCGGATCTCAGTGCCATGATCCTCACTCCGCAGGCGTGGCTCAACAGCCCGAACAGCGAAGGTTGGCGGCTGTTATGGCTTTCGCTGCCAGACGGGCGCAGCGGAGTGCTGGTGCCGGTGGCAGGCGTGACGCACAGTGCTGAACTGGCAGGGCTGGCTGAATCACTGCCGGGCGTTAGCTGGATTGACCGCAAAGCCACGTTTGATCGGCTGTTTGCCTTTTACCGTACGCTGCTCGGCTGGCTGCTGGGTGCGGCGCTGGTGGCGATTGCGTTAAGCTTTATGCTCCGGCTGGGTATCCGTCAGGGCGCGATCAGCGTGCTGCCTTCTGTGCTGTCACTTGGCGGCGGGCTGGCGGCGCTGTCACTCTCCGGACACCCGCTTAACCTGTTTTCCCTGCTGGCGCTGGTGCTGGTGCTGGGGATCGGAATTAATTACACGCTGTTCTTCAGTAATCCCCGGGGAACGCCGATAACTTCTCTGCTGGCGGTCACGCTGGCAATGGCGACCACGTTGCTGACGCTGGGGATGCTGGTATTCAGCAGCACTCAGGCTATTGCCAGCTTTGGCATCGTCCTGTGCAGCGGCATTTTTACCGCGTTTCTGCTGGCTCCGCTGGCGATGCCGCCAAAAAGGAAAAAGAGATGAGATTGATTGCCGTGGCCGGACTGGCCCTGTTATTGCTGGCAGGCTGTGCCCGCAAACCCGCGGAGACCACGCCGCAGGCCTGGTTAAAACCGGGGGGGCGGGTAACTTTGCCTGCGCCGGGCATTACGCCCTCTTTTCATCAGCAGCAACTGCTGACCGGCACGTTCAAAGGTAAAAAGAAGTCTATGCTGGTGCTGCTGAGTGCGGATGATAAACAGCTGACGCTGGCCGGACTTTCCGCCGTGGGTATCCGTCTGTTCCGCGTCAGCTACGATCAAAGCGGTATTCACACCGAGCAGTCCATTATGCTGCCGGAGATGCCGCCAGCCAGCCAGGTGCTGGCTGATATCATGCTCAGCCACTGGCCGATTGCTGCCTGGCAGCCCCGTCTGCCTGCGGGCTGGACGTTAAATGACAGCGGCGACAGACGCCAGCTGCGGGACAATCATGGTGAATTGATTACCGAGATACGCTATCTGCAGCGCGGGACGCAGCGCCAGCCAGTCAGCATTCAGCAGTTTGCATTTGGCTATCAAATCATTATTCAGAATCTGGACGCATGATGATCTACATTGCGGCAGTGGGCATGCTTAACGCGCTGGGCAACGACATGGCAGACATTGCGCGCAACCTCGCACAGGGCGAAGCGCCAGGCATGCGCCCGGACAGCGGCTGGTTGCTGCATGACAAGCCCAGCTGGACCGGTAAAGTTCAGGCGAAATTGCCCGCGGTTCCTGAGTCTCTGGCAGCACACCGCTGCCGTAATAACCAATTGCTGCTGGCAGCCCTGGCGCAAATTCAGCCACAGGTGGAGCAGGCGATTGCCTCTTTTGGCCGCGACCGTGTTGCAATAGTGCTGGGCACCAGCACTGCCGGGCTGGATGAGGCGGATCGCTTCGTTTCCGGCGAGGCTGAAGATTATCACTACTTTAAGCAGGAACTGGGCGATCCTTCCCGCTTCCTTGCGCAGTACCTTGCGGTGAGCGGCCCGGCTTACACCCTGTCGACTGCCTGTTCGTCCAGCGCCAGAGCGCTGATCAGCGGAAAAAGATTGATCGAGAGCGGGCTGGCTGATGTGGCTATCGTCGGTGGGGCGGACACGCTGAGCAGGATGCCGGTTAACGGCTTCGACAGCCTGGAATCCCTCTCGGCTGAACGCTGTGTGCCGTTCAGCCGCCAGCGCGACGGTATCACCATTGGAGAAGGGGCCGCGCTGATGCTGTTGACCCGCTCTCCGCAGAAAGTGGCCGTGCTGGGAACCGGTGAATCCTCTGACGCCTGGCATATGTCCGCGCCGCATCCGGAAGGTGAGGGCGCAGTGCGGGCGATTACCATGGCATTGCAGCAGGCAGGGCTGGCTCCTGAAGCGTTGGGCTATATCAATCTGCATGGTACGGCAACGCGGCTGAACGACCAGATTGAAGCCGATGTGGTGAATAAGTTGTTTGGTGAGGCGGTTCCATGCAGCTCCACGAAGCACCTTACCGGACACACGCTGGGGGCGGCGGGGATTTGTGAAGCCGCGCTGAGCTGGCTGTTGCTGACCAGCGACATTCCGCTGCCCGCGCAGGATTTCAGCCACAGCGAACCGGATGATACGCTGGCACCCTGTGGGCTGCTGCTGCGTCCTGAACCGCTGGCCCGGCCTTATGTTCTGAGTAACTCTTTTGCTTTTGGTGGTAACAACACCTGTCTGATTCTGGGAAAGTATGATGGCTGAATTGACGAAGGCAGCGAAGTATCTGCCCCACGACGAACCGATGGTGCTGGTGGACGAGGTGATTTCCGTCTCCGGTGAGCGTGCCTGCTGTCGGGTGGTGGTCAGTCAGGAGGGTATTCTGGCACCGTTTCTCAACGCCAACGGAGAGCTGCCAGCCTGGTTCGGGATTGAAGTTATCGCCCAGACCATCGGCGTATGGTCCGGCTGGCATGGCCGTCAACTTCATGACAGTAAACCCTCGCCGGGGATGCTACTGGGCGGGCGCGGCTACCGCTGTAACCAGGCTGTTTTTCCCGCCGGAGCTGAGCTGGTCGTCACCGTTACGCTGTTAATGCGTGACGAGAAAATCGGCAGCTTCGACGGTGTGATCACTATTAATGGCGAACGCTACGCCAGTGGCAGGCTGAACACCTATCAGCCCGACCCACAAGAACTACAACAACTTTTGCAACAGGGTAAAAACGCATGACTCGTTCAGTATTGGTCACGGGTGGCAGCAAAGGCATTGGCCGGGCAATCGCTCTGCGCCTGGCTGCCGACGGTTTCAAGCTGGTGGTGCATTACCACAGCGATCGCTCAGGGGCAGAAGAAACGTTGCGCCAGATCCAGCAGGCTGGCGGAACAGGGCGCTGCCTGGGGTTTGATATCGCCGATCGTGAGCTGTGCCGCACGCAGCTGGAAGAGGACATTGCTGTTCATGGCGCCTATTATGGCGTGGTCAGCAATGCCGGGATTACCCGGGATGGCGCTTTCCCGGCTCTCAGCGAAGACGACTGGGACAGCGTGATCCACACCAATCTGGACAGTTTTTACAACGTGCTCCATCCCTGCATCATGCCGATGATCGGCCTGCGCAAAGGCGGGCGGATTGTGACGATCTCCTCTGTTTCCGGCCTGATGGGCAACCGGGGGCAGGTGAATTACAGCGCGGCTAAAGCGGGCATTGTCGGCGCGACAAAGGCGCTGGCGATTGAGCTGGCGAAGCGCAAAATTACCGTTAACTGCATCGCACCAGGTCTGATCGACACCGGCATGATCCAGATGGAACCACTGGCGGTGGACGAAGCCCTGAAAATGATCCCGATGAAGCGGATGGGGCAGGCGGATGAAGTCGCCGGGCTGGCCAGCTATCTGATGTCGGATATTGCAGGCTATGTGACCCGTCAGGTTATTTCAGTCAACGGGGGAATGCTGTGATGCGTCGCGTGGTGGTAACCGGCATGGGGGGCGTGACCGCATTTGGCAACAGCTGGCAGCAGATTGCGGAGAAGATCCGGGGTGGCCGCAATGCCGTAAGAAAAATGCCGGAGTGGCAGGTTTATGACGGCCTGAACACGCTGCTGGGCGCACCGGTAGATGACTTTACGCTGCCCGATTATTACACCCGTAAACGCATCCGTTCGATGGGCCGGGTTTCATTGATGGCGACCCGTGCCAGTGAACTGGCGCTGGAGCAGGCCGGCCTGCTGGAGCACCCGGTTCTGACAAATGGTGAAACAGGTATTGCTTACGGTTCCTCAACCGGCAGCACCGGCCCGGTGAGCGAGTTCGCCACCATGCTGACGGAAAAACACACTAACAACATCACCGGCACCACTTATGTTCAGATGATGCCGCACACGGCTGCGGTCAATACCGGGTTGTTCTTTGGCCTGCGGGGAAGAGTGATCCCCACCTCCAGCGCCTGCACTTCTGGCAGCCAGGCCATAGGTTATGCCTGGGAAGCCATCCGTCACGGTTACCAGACGGTGATGGTGGCCGGAGGAGCGGAGGAACTTTGTCCCTCTGAAGCGGCGGTATTTGACACGCTGTTTGCCACCAGCCAGCGCAATGATGCGCCGGAAACTACGCCATCTCCGTTCGATACAAAGCGCGACGGGTTGGTAATTGGGGAAGGGGCAGGGACGCTGGTGCTGGAAGAGCTGGAGCATGCTCAGGCCCGTGGCGCGACGATTTATGCGGAAATCGTCGGCTTCCACACTAACTGCGATGCGGCGCATATCACCCAACCGCAGCGGGAAACCATGCAAATCTGTATGGAAGGTGCGCTGCGATTGGCCGGGCTGAAGGCGGAAGATATTGGATATATCAATGCCCATGGTACGGCAACGGATCGCGGTGATGTAGCGGAAAGCCTGGCGACGGCGGCAATTTTCGGCAACCGCACGCCGATTTCCTCGCTGAAGAGCTATTTCGGCCACACTCTCGGAGCCTGTGGTGCGCTGGAAGCGTGGATGAGTATTGAGATGATGCGCGAGGGATGGTTCGCCCCGACGCTGAACCTGACCGATCTCGCCGTGGACTGTGGCGAGCTGGATTACATTATGCATCAGCCGCGTGAGTTGCAAACCCGGTATATCCAGTCGAATAACTTTGCCTTTGGCGGCATCAACACCTCGCTGATTTTTCGCCGCTGGCCACAGTAACGGCAAACCAGGCAGCCGTCGCAAGACGAAGTATTGCCGCGAGAGCTGGCGCGGATTTATTCCGCACGTGGCTCTCTTTTCATTGCACGGGGGGAAATCTTTTTTCCCCTTCCGCCCTTTCATTTTCCTTTCACGCCTTGAAAAATTGTCTTTTCCCTCAGAATCTTAGTTTTAACCCTGGTAAATCTGCAGGTTTTTTCCGTTCATTCAGCGAGTTAACAGTTGGAAATCAGGCTTGCAATTAAGAATCGTCTGAGCATAATCGGAAATCGAATAATAATGATTCTCAGTTGTATTTTAATTCAGGGAAATAACATGGCACACTTTTCATCACCCCAGGGTCGCTTCCGGGTCACTCTGCTGGCTGCGCTGATCGGTTCTGCTGCTGCACCAGTCATCGCAGCGACAGCGAATATCTCTTCCGATGCCAATACATCGGCCACGAAAACAGCAGGCGCCGCCGACAAGCCAAAAACGATGACCGCCAGCAGCAAAAATACCGGAGCTGCGGCAGGCAATGAGCAGACTATGACGGTAACGGCAACCCCGGATAATCACTTTACACCTGGCGGCGACCAGTTGGTGCCGGCGTATCTGGATGGCCAGATTGCCAATGGTGGACGTATGGGCATGCTGGGCGAACAGGATGCCCATAACGTGCCGTTTAACGTTATTGGCTATACCAGCAAAATGATTCAGGATCTGCAGGCGACGACCGTGAAAGATGTGGTGGCGAATGATGCTTCGGTCCAAAACCTCAAAGGTTACGGCAACTATGCTGAAACGTACCGTATCCGTGGATTTGATCTCAATGGGGATGATATGACCTTTGGAGGTCTGCCCGGCGTAATGCCACGCCAGGTGGTATCCACGCAGATGATTGAACGGGTGGAGGTGTTTAAAGGCTCCAATGCGTTAATGAATGGCCCCGGTTCCTCAGGCGTGGGCGGTATGATCAATATCGAGCCGAAACATGCGGATGACGCCCCATTGACGCGGCTGGGAGTGGATTACTCGTCGTCCTCTCAGGTTGGCACTTCGCTGGATGTGGGACGCCGTTTTGGTGATAACAATCAGTGGGGGGTCCGCGTCAACGTACTGCACCGTGAGGGCGAAACGGCGGTGGATAATGAAAAACGTCGTACCACTATGGCTTCACTGGGTCTGGATTATCGTGGGGATAAATTACGCACCTCGCTCGATCTGGGCTATCAGAAACAGGCTTATGACGGCGGCCGTATGAGCATTAACATCAGTAAAGTTGACTTTATCCCCACGGTACCGCGTGCCACCAGTAACTACAGCCAGGACTGGGTGTTCAGTAATCTGGAGAGCAAATTCGGTATGGCGCGTGCAGAGTATGACTTCGCCCCGGACTGGACGGCTTATGGCGCAGTGGGCGGGCAGCACTCGAAAGAGATCGGTGCCTATGCTTCACCAACCCTGACCGATGCTGACGGCTCCGCCACCATTGGCCGTATGGATACCAACAAAATTATCGATGCATTCAGCGGCATGGCTGGCATTCGTGGCAAGTTTGATACCGGCTTTGTCAGCCATAATGTGAATATCGGCTATGCTGCTGAAACCGAGCGCGAAAAAACCGCCTATGGTATGACGCTGGCCCCGGAAGCGACTAACATCTATGACACTGCCGACGCGCCGGAACCGACCAACACTTACTTTGGCGGCAGCCTGAGCGATCCACGGCCAACCAGCCGCTTGCGCAATGAAGGGGTGCTGTTGGCGGATACGCTGGGCCTGCTGGATGACAAAGTGCTGCTGACCGTCGGCGCTCGTCATCAGAAAGTGACGGTGCGCAACTATGCCTACGGTACCGCAATTGAAGATACGGATGCGCGCTTTACCAAATCGCGCTGGACGCCGGGTTATGGTCTGGTCATTAAACCGTGGCAGGCGATCTCACTGTATGCCAACCATATAGAGGCGCTCCAGCCTGGCGCGACGGCACCGAGTACTGCTCTCAATGCGGGTCAAGTGACGGGTATTACACTGTCAAAACAAAATGAAGTTGGGGTGAAGCTGGATTACGGCACGCTTGGCGGCACGCTGGCGCTGTTTGATATTAAGAAACCAACCGGAATACTTAACACGGCGACCAACACCTATGGCCTGTATGGTGAGCAACGCAACCGTGGCGTGGAGCTGAATGTCTTTGGCGAGCCGTTTTACGGAGTGCGTCTTAACGGCAGCGCCACCTGGCTCGATCCAAAAATGAGTAAAACCGAGAACGGCACTTACGACGGTAACGATGCCGTCGGCGTGGCGAACTTCTACACCGTGCTGAGTGCGGAATACGATATCAAACCGATCGAGGGCCTGACGGCGCTGGCGCGGATGACCCATTCCGGTTCTCAGTATGCCGACGAGGCCAACACTAAAAAGCTCGACAGCTACACTACGCTGGATCTCGGCCTGCGCTATCGCATGAAGGTGCAGGAGAACGATCTGACCTGGCGTCTGGGCGTGGAAAACGTCACCAACAAGAAATACTGGTCTGGTGTGGAAAGCTACGGTACCTATATCTATCAGGGCGATCCGCGTGAGCTGAAACTGTCGATGACTTATGACTTCTGACCTGAGGGGCCGCTGAGGCGGCCCTTTTTTCAGTATTAATAAATTTTCAGAGTAACAGAAGGTCATTATTCAATTCTTGAATCACTCAATGGAAAGTAACTGAAGAGTAAACAGGGCAGGAAATTTCACTCAAGCGAGTGAGAATGCGTTCTTTCAGCGATATGCTGTGCTACACTTTTGCCTTCCTGAATTTCAGTGGCACGGAGCCAGCCAGAAAAGGAGATGCGGAAGCATAAATAAGATTCGTTATTTTTTCGTTAATCCCCGGCTGAGTTCAGACTTATTACGCTTTGCGCAGACAGCGCAGGATAATTTGAACGATTTTACTGGCGCTGAGGACAGGACGTTAGGCCAGTTAAGTGGCTATCATGACAGAACGTCCGGAAAACGATCCCCCGAAAGAGTCCCGTTACCTGCTGGATGATGCTCAATTTGCCATTGTGGTACTTGCAGTCACCTCTTTTACACTTATAATCTTTGTCCTGATCATTACTTTGTTGATGACGTAATGCGCTGGTCTGCGCTTGTAATGAGCTTTAGGAGAAAGACCGTATGGATACGAGAGAGGATCGACTGTTGGCCCTGGTAGGGCTATTGTCCGCCGGGCTAATCACCGTAATTGTGTTGTTTACTTTGACCTGGCTGTCTGACGTTCGACGTATGCCCAGCCAACCCTCCAGCCCGGAAACCTGCCTGCCCGAAAAAACTCAGCCTTCCTGAACCGTTTTTTTCAGTCTGATCTGCTGACTGCGAATTTCCAGCGCGTAGGGCTCGTAGGGCGTGCGATTTCCGTTGGCATCTGGCAGGCCAAACAGGCCGCCTGGCGAGCGGCGGTCATCAGCCCAGGAAGGGTAGTCCACCGCCGGAAAAACTGAGATGCCTTCCATCTGCACGCCCTGATCCATTGCCAGATTGACCTGTTCCACCACGCCTGAAAGCCAGGGCACGCGCATTTCCCCTTCAGCTCCCGTTTCCGCGAGCAGTAGTGGACGCTGGTAACGCTGCCAGACTTCCAGCAACAGGCTGGACAGTGGGCGATAGCTCGGGCTGTGGCTGTCGAGCGGATCGCCATTCACCGTCCACTGATTATCCGGATAGTAGTTCAGACCGAGAATATCCAGCAGGCTGCTGTCACCGCCCAATTCAGGATGCAGGCGTCCGCTGAGCATGTCCCACGCCTCGAACTGGGCGTGATGCTGGCGGTTTGCTTCCTCGCGGGAAGCTGCAGAATCATCCGCTGCTGCCACGTGAACCAGTGGATCGGTCAGCACGAATCGTGCGCCAGGCAGCTCTTCACGTATTGCCCACATGGCGGCGACCGAAGCCCTGACCAGCTGCTGTTTCAACTCGCGTCCCCGGCCGGTTACGTGGGGATTAAACCAGGCCACGTCGGCTCCGGCCCATGACCAGAAAGAGATCTGATTCATCGGAGTAACAAAAGGCGCGGCATATCCCTCGTCCCGCATCAACTTTGCCATTGCTCTGGCAAAAGCAGCAAAACTGTCGACAAACGCTGGCTGCCAGATATCCAGATGATCGGGCCAGCCGAAGTGGGCCAGCTCCCAGATCAGCTCAATCCCGTTATTTTCTGCGGCATGTAACATGGGCAGAAGTGTTGACCAGTCATATTCGCCCGGTGTTTTTTCGATCAGGTACCAGCGCGCGCCATCGCGGGCTGTCTGTAACTGGTAGTCAGCCAGATGGGCATAATCTTTTTCCAGCAGCGTGTCATGACCGCTGTTGATCACAAGGTCCACGCGGCGGCCTTCTCCACGACAGGCGGTGGAGCAGGCGAAGCTGCCCTGAAAGAAACTTTTAAACAGATGCGGGCTGTGCCGTTGCGGCGGCAATTCATGCGTTGGTTTCATGTCGCTCTCCTCGATGCATGCCCGGTCCGGGTAATGCGCTAAGTTTAGACCACCAGCCCCGGAGTGCTGAGGGCCGTTACGTGCGCCTTAATCAGAACAGTCGTATGACATTTAATAAAAAACCGGATCGATAATAGATCCTGTACGATAATCGTCTCTTATACCTCCCGGCCGGGAGAGGAACTCATTGATATGGCAGACCAGAGGATTGCGCGTGGCTGAAGCTTTTACACCAGAAACTGGCGAGACCGTGCCAACCCGGACCCGACTGACCCGCGCCGTTTCCTCGCTGGTAGAGAACCATCCTGAACACAGTGGCATTCACTCTCTTGAAGAGGGACTTGATGCCTTTGCCGCGCGCTACCTGCTGACCTCAATGGCAGAGCATACCCTCGATATCCAGTATTACATCTGGCAGAACGACATGTCCGGGCGGCTGTTGTTCAGCGCGGTACTGGAGGCGGCCGATCGCGGCGTGAAAGTTCGCCTGCTGCTCGATGACAACAACACGATGGGGCTGGATGAGACGCTGACCGCCCTGAGCCGCCATGACAATATTGAAGTGCGGCTGTTTAATCCGTTCTCCTTCCGGACTTTGCGGGCGCTGGGCTACCTGAGCGATTTCGCCCGGCTGAACCGCCGGATGCACAACAAAAGCTTCACTGTCGATGATGAGGTCACCATTGTGGGCGGCCGGAATATCGGCGATGAGTATTTTGGTGCCGGGGAGGAGCCGCTTTTCTCCGACCTCGACGTACTGGCTATTGGTCCGGTAGTGGAAGAGGTCAGCGTGGATTTCGAACGCTACTGGCAGAGCAAGGCCGTCGAGCCGTTCAGTAAGGTGGTGGACATTGAGACTGAGGCGGAACGAGAGGCGATTAAATTACCGGAAGCCTGGCGCATCGATCCGCAGGTGGAGCGTTACCTGCAGCGTATTAATGCTTCCTTGTTCGTGACCCAAATAGATGCCGGTGAACTGCCGCTGACCTGGGCCAGAACCCGGTTACTGAGCGACGATCCCCGCAAGGGATTAGGCCGTGCCAGGGCCGGTTCGCTGTTGCCCGCGCGTATGCTGGAAGTGATCGGTAAACCGCAGCAACAGTTTGATATTATCTCTGCCTATTTTGTGCCTACCAGAGCAGGCGTGGCTCAGCTGCTGGCACTGGTCAGAAAAGGAGTCAGGATTGCCATTCTTACTAACTCCCTGGCCGCGAATGATGTCTCGGTGGTTCACGCGGGCTATGCCAAATGGCGCAAGAAGCTGTTACGACACGGCATTACCCTGTATGAGCTGAAGCCCCACTCTGGCAACAGTGACCGGCCTCACGACCGCGGCCTGACCGGTAATTCCGGTTCGAGCCTGCATGCGAAAACTTTCAGCGTCGATAATGAGAAAGTCTTTATCGGTTCGTTTAACTTTGACCCGCGCTCGGCGATGCTGAACACCGAAATGGGCTTTGTGATTGAAAGTGAATCGCTGGCGACCAGTATTCACCAGCGGTTTATTAACCGAATGCGCGATCGTGCCTGGACCCTTCGGCTGGACAAGTGGGGCCGGGTGAACTGGGTGGAGTACCCGGGAGAAGGGGCAAGCGAAGTGGTGTATAAACATGAGCCGCGTACCCGATTTATGCAGCGGCTGTTGGTGCGTCTGGTGTGGCGGCTGCCTATTGAGTGGCTGCTTTAAAACAGCGGGGCCAATGAATTCGCCCCTTACCGGTGGGAAGTACACGATAAGGGGCGGAGTTTATTGCTGTCGCTTAAACTGTTCAGCGCTGTGGCTTGCCGGAGAACAGGAAGCGTAGCACTGGGATCCGCAGGTGGATCTCGTAAAGAATAAAAGCGATGCCAAAGACAAACAGCAGGCCGGTGAAGAAGCCCAGCGTGTTATTGCTGATCTCCGGAACAAAGAAAATGCCGTACAAAATGGTCAGCGGGTGGTGCACCAGATAAATAAACAGCGAGGCATTTACCAGGTAAGTCACCCGTGGAGAATGTGAATTCAGCATGCGGTGACCCAGTGAGAAGACCACGTTCACCATCCACAGTCCCATCATCATTGATACCACCGCATCAATCTCATACAGCCAGCCTTCTCCTTTGCTGTACGTCTGGTTGGCAACGTAGGCAACAAAAGCCAGTGCCGACCCGATAAACGTCCAGGGTATCGGCTTTACAAACAGTTCTTTAATTTTCGGGTATTTCCACGCCATTGCGCCGAGCACAAAGAATGGCAGGAAGAACAGTGACTGCATCACACCGTAATTGAACAGACCATTACCCAGTAACTGAGGTTCAAAAATAAACAGCAGGCGACGGATAGCACCCCAGGCAAGACTGCAAAGCAGAATCGCAAAGCTGAGTTTCGTCCAGGTAAGGTCGGAATATTCTGTTTTTGCCGCCTTGCCATCGCGCAGCCATTTAAACATCCAGGTGCCGGCAATAGTCAGTGCTACCAGGACCAGCAGAAACCACAGGTGAGAGATTAAATCCCAGGTCAGGGCGTTAAATTTCTCATACAGCGAAAGGGTGCTCCAGTCACCAATTTTGGTGGTCCAGGCTTTAATCATAAAAAATTGCGGCAGGGTCAGCAGCGGAATGGCGGCCAGCATGGGAATGCCGACCCGTTCCAGGCGCACCTTCAGCCAGTGCTGGCGGCTGTAACGCAGAAACAGCATATAGGAAAAATAACCGGAAATGACGAAGAAAACCTGCATGCGAAAAGCATGGATAAAATCGTTCAAAATCGTCAGCCATTCGGAAGGGGCCGGGCTGTTAACTGACCACGATTGGGTGGAATAAATCAGTGAGACGTGAAAAGGAACGCCTAAAAGCATCAGATAGGCCCTGATTGAATCAAAAAAATACTCTCTTTGCTGTGTTTTTTTAGTCATGTTCATCCAATATTCAACACGTTGCAGCGTTTGCTCACCCTGAGCCACGCTAAAGCTTAACGCTTACTTTAGTTTAGAAAACCCGGGTATACTATCAGGCGAATCTGTATCCGCTAAGCACTTGAGAACAGGGCGCTAAAAGCAGCAGTCAGGAGGAACTATCACGTTGTTGAGCTGTCGGAATGCTGAATTATCCATTAAGATGGATGGGATTGTTTTGAGCACACGAAAGGGGGGGATGTGCTGATTAAAATGAAGAATAAGCCAAAACTGATGAAATTACGCTGGCTTGGCGTAACAGTTTTGCTGTCAATGTATGCCAGCCCAGGCTGGGCTTTCAGCATTGACGACGTCGCAAAACAGGCGAAAGATTTAGCAGGGAAAGGGTATGAAGCGCCGAAAAGCAATTTACCTTCCCAATTGCGTGACATGAAATATGCCGACTACCAGCAGATTCAGTTCAATCGTGATAAATCCTGGTGGAGCAAGCTGAAGACCCCGTTCAAGCTCGAGTTCTACCATCAGGGAATGTACTTTGACACGCCGGTAAAAATTAACGAAGTCACCGCGTCTACCGTACGTGAGATTAAATACTCGCCGGACTATTTTAATTTCGGCAACGTTAAACACGATCCGGAAACGGTTAAAAACCTCGGCTTTGCCGGGTTTAAAGTGCTGTATCCACTGAACAGCAAAAACAAGAAAGACGATGAGATTTCCAGCTTCCTTGGTGCCAGCTACTTCCGCGTGATCGGTGCGGGCCAGGTGTATGGTCTTTCTTCCCGCGGGTTGGCCATCGACACGGCGTTGCCGTCCGGTGAAGAGTTCCCGCGTTTTAAAGAATTCTGGGTTGAGCGCCCAAAACCAGCAGACAAACATCTGGTGATCTATGCGCTGCTGGATTCGCCACGTGCGTCCGGTGCTTATCGCTTTGTGATCACCCCAGGCAAAGATTCTACCGTGGACGTGCAGTCCAAAGTGTATCTGCGTGACAAAGTTGGCAAGCTGGGCGTGGCTCCGCTGACCAGTATGTTCCTGTTTGGTCCTAACCAGCCATCGTCACAGATTAACTACCGTCCGGCGCTGCATGACTCCAACGGTCTGTCGATCCATGCCGGTAACGGCGAGTGGATCTGGCGTCCGCTGAATAACCCGAAACATCTGGCGGTCAGCACTTTCACCGTCGAGAACCCGAAAGGTTTCGGCCTGCTGCAGCGCGGGCGTGACTTTGCGCAGTACCAGGATCTGGACGATCGTTACGATCTCCGTCCGAGCGGCTGGATTGAGCCACAGGGGGACTGGGGCAAAGGCCACGTTGAACTGGTAGAGATCCCCACTGCGGATGAAACCAACGACAATATCGTTGCCTTCTGGACACCGGAAAAACTGCCGGATCCGGGCAAAGAGATGAACTTTAAATACCGTCTGCACTTCACCCGCGATGAAAGCGCGCTGCATTCGCCGGAAACGGCCTATGTGAAAAATACGCTGCGCTCCACTGGCGATGTGAAACAGTCCAACCTGGTTCGCCAGCCTGACGGCACGGTGGCCTTCATCGTTGACTTTACCGGTCAGGATATGAGCAAGCTGCCGGAAAACACTCCGGTCACGCCGCAGGTCAGTATCGGTAACAACGGTGAACTGGTGGAAAACAGCGTGCGCTACAATCCGGTCACCAAAGGCTGGCGTCTGATTATGCGTCTGCGCGTAAAAGACACCAAGCAGCCGACCGAAATGCGTGCTGCGCTGGTTAACGGTGATAAGACACTGACAGAAACCTGGAGCTATCAGTTGCCTGCCAATGAATAAGTCTACTGCTATACCCACTGACTATATCGATGCGCTGCCCCTTTCCGCTGAGCGGAAGAGGGCGCTACGCGACACGCTGCCCGAGCAGCCTGATGAAGCCTTCAGCCAGCTGCACCAGTCGCTGGCCGAAGGCGGACCGGTGGAGACTCGTCCCGACGATGTACCGCTGGAGTCAGTGAAGTCGCGTATCGAGATGACGTGGCCGGATTCCGTGGGCAAAGGCGAACAGTTTGATAAAGACCAACTGGATCGTACCACGCTGAAAGCGATGCCGCGCCACACCCGTTCATCCATGTATCCGGAAGCCTGGCGCACCAACCCCGTGGGGCGTGCCTGGGATTCCCTGCGTGGCCGTAAATCCAAACCGCGTTACAGCAACCCGGAAGAGCAGCGTCAGGAAGATAAGTGGCGTCACGTTGGCTCGATCCGTCGCTACATTTTACTGCTGCTGACCATCGCGCAGACCGTGGTGGCGACCTGGTACATGAAAACCATTCTGCCTTACCAGGGCTGGGCGCTGATTGACCCAATGGAGATGCTTGACCAGAACTGGCAGCAGTCTGTGCTGCAGATCCTGCCTTATGTTCTGCAAACCGGGATCCTGTTCCTGTTCGCCGTGCTGTTCTGCTGGGTTTCGGCCGGGTTCTGGACCGCGCTGATGGGCTTTCTGCAGCTAATGATCGGCAAGGACAAGTACAGTATCTCCTATGGCCTGAAAGGCGATGAGCCGATTAACCCGGAGCACCGTACTGCCCTGATCATGCCGATCTGTAACGAAGATGTGGAACGTGTCTTCGCCGGTCTGCGGGCGACCTGGGAGTCCGTAGTCAGAACGGGCGAACAGCAGAATTTCGATGTTTATGTGCTGAGTGACAGTTACAACCCTGATATCGCACTGGCTGAACAGAAAGCCTGGATGGAGCTGGTTCGCGATGTGGGTGGGGAAGGGCGTATCTTCTATCGCCGCCGTCGCCGTCGCGTGAAGCGTAAAAGCGGCAACATTGATGACTTCTGCCGTCGCTGGGGCAGCCAGTACAGCTACATGGTAGTGCTGGATGCGGACAGCGTGATGAGCGGTGAGTGTCTCACCGGTCTGGTGCGCATGATGGAAGCCAATCCGAACGCCGGTATTATCCAGTCTTCGCCTAAAGCATCAGGCATGGATACGCTGTATGCACGTTGCCAGCAGTTTGCCACCCGTGTTTATGGCCCACTGTTTACCGCCGGCCTGCACTTCTGGCAGTTGGGTGAGTCCCACTACTGGGGTCACAACGCTATTATCCGCGTGAAGCCGTTTATCGAGCACTGTGCGCTGGCACCGCTGCCAGGTGAAGGCTCCTTCGCCGGTTCGATTCTGTCGCATGACTTCGTGGAAGCTGCACTGATGCGTCGTGCGGGCTGGGGCGTATGGATTGCTTACGATCTGCCGGGTTCCTATGAGGAGCTGCCGCCAAACCTGCTGGATGAACTGAAGCGTGACCGCCGCTGGTGTCACGGTAACCTGATGAACTTCCGCCTGTTCCTGGTGAAAGGTATGCACCCGGTTCACCGTGCGGTGTTCCTGACGGGGGTGATGTCCTATCTGTCGGCTCCGCTGTGGTTTATGTTCCTTGCGCTCTCCACGGCTCTGCAGGTGGTGCACACGCTGATGGAGCCGCAGTACTTCCTGCAGCCCCGGCAGCTGTTCCCGGTATGGCCGCAGTGGCGTCCTGAACTGGCTATTGCGCTGTTCTCCACCACGATGGTGCTGCTGTTCCTGCCGAAACTGCTCAGTATTATGCTGATCTGGTTCAAGGGGGCGAAGCAATATGGCGGTGTGTTCCGCGTTACCGTGTCTCTGTTCCTGGAGATGCTGTTCTCGGTCCTGCTGGCTCCGGTACGCATGCTGTTCCACACCGTGTTTGTGGTCAGCGCGTTCCTCGGCTGGGAAGTGGTGTGGAACTCTCCACAGCGTGATGATGATGCCACGCCCTGGGGCGAAGCATTTAAACGTCATGGTTCGCAGATGGCACTGGGTATCGTTTGGGCGGCAGGAATGGGCTGGCTGGATCTGAATTTTCTGTGGTGGCTGGCACCGATCGTCTTCTCGCTGATCCTGTCTCCGTTCGTTTCGGTGTTCTCAAGCCGATCAACAACAGGTAACGCATCCAAGCGCGCTAAACTGTTCCTGATCCCTGAAGAGTACAATCCGCCTAAGGAGCTGTTGGATACCGATTGCTACGTGGAGCTTAACCGCTCACGCGCACTGAAGGATGGCTTTATGCACGCGGTGTTTAACCCCTCGTTCAATGCCCTTGCCAGTGCGATGGCCACCTCCCGCCACCTGAAAAGTGATGTGCTGGAGTTTGCCCGCGACCGTCAGATTGATCAGGCGCTGAGCGAGTCACCGAAGAAGCTGGATCGCGATCGTCGCCTGGCACTGATCAGCGACCCGGTGACGTTGTCCAGGATGCATTATCGCCTTTGGCAGCATGCCGATAAGTATCACGACTGGTTTGATTACTATCAGTCGTTGAAGATGAATCCTGAGGCGATTCAGACCGCGAAGTCTTAATCTCAGGGCACAAAAAAACCGGGAATGATTTCCCGGTTTTTTTTCGCCTGAATCCGGCAGCTTTACAGATATTTTGCATTCCAGCTTCTGTCTGTTGCAGACTGTTGCTGTACAATGGCGCGTTTTTTATTCAGCTGAATGGTTAAAAATGATGTCGACAATAACTCGTGGGTTGCTGCTGGGGCTTTGTGTCATGCTACTGAGCGGCTGTGGCAGCATTATCAGCCGCACGATGCCGGGACAAGGCCATGGCAATCAGTTTTATCCCGGCGTGCAGTGGGATGTCCGTGACACGCCCTGGCGCTTTCTGACGATTATCGACCTGCCGCTGTCGCTGGTGGTCGATACGTTGCTGCTGCCGGTGGATGCGCATCACGGTCCCTACGAATAGGGCATATCAGGCGTAGTTGTCAGAGTCGGTATTGTCGTCTTCCCACTCTTCCGCTGCGGCTTCGCCTTCTTCACTGTCGGCCGGGGGTTCCAGCTGGAACTCGCCTTCATCCCATTCGTGCAGAGTATTCTCTGGTTGCCACTCCTGACGCAGCTCGATCTCGTCAAAATCACCGTCAAAGATGCTCTGAGCGGCCTCGCCGCTGCGCAGCGACAGGCACTCACCCTCGTCGCCTTCATCGGCAAAGAACTCTGCCTGCCACATGATATCGCCATCCTGCATCACATATTTCTGCAGGTTAAACTGGCTCACCGAAGCTTCATCCTCTTCCTGTTCCGGGTTTGCAGCCAGGAACTCTTCACGTGCGGCGTCTATCGCCTCTTCCAGCGTTGCGAACATGCTCATGGGGTTTCTCCATCACTATAAATGCAGGTTTAGAAAAGGATAGTCGAACTTTAGCTGGGGTAAACGGATGAAGGAAAAAAAACTGCTGATAAATTGTAGTTAAGTATCAATGGCATAAACATGACAAGAACTGGAAGGGGCATTTTAAGAGCGAACGCGGACGGGCAACGAGTCGTGCTAAACATCCGTGCAGGGTTCTGATCTATTTTATGAGCAATGGTACTGCATCAATGATGCATGGAATGAAAGGGCAACGGCTGAGTCCAGTAGGGAGAAGGCTGTCCTATAGAACCGGAAAAAGTATCTGCCTTGAAAAGACATCTCACCATTACCGGTTCCGTTAAATGTCTATTCTGTTTCTTGCTGGCCAGTGAATTTAATTCTCAGCGCATAGCGGGCCAGTTCAGCGGCCCAGAAACAGAACATATGGCCGGTGATCTCTGAAAAATGCTCGTCCAGCGGCTGATTCCAGGGGGCAGGGACAGTGCCAAACAGCGGCAGCAACACTACATGGAAAACAAACCAGATCATCAGGCCATAAATGGCACCTTGCCATAATTTAATGCCGGGTCTGAATTCAGCGATCAGGCAATAGAGTGCAGCGAAGGTGATGGAGAAGCCAAAGTGCATAATAAAGCTGATGATCGGGCGGGGGTAATCACTGTAAAGGTAGGTCAGATGGGTGAAATCAAAAGAAAATCCCAGCTGCTGCAGGATTTGCTGAGGGGGATTGGTGAGGTCTCTCAGCGGTGTTCGTGGCGGGAAGGGAATTTCCCAGCCCAGTTTGACGATCGCACAAATGAAGCCAGTAATGATGCCGAGCAGGATGGCGAGTACTATTTTATCCTTCATGGTTGAGCATTTCATAATACGTCCTCTGTATAAAGATGAATAACCTGTGCGCTCAGGCACTCATCTTTTGTACGCTTGTTAATCCAGTTCCTCAAGGTAGGATCGGCGGTTTCGTAAACTCAGCCACGAATAGAGCGCGTTAAATGCCACCACGCAGGCAGTGACTACAAAAACTGTGCGATAGCCCCAATGCGCTGACACCACTGCACCCATCAGTGGGCCGGTGACGTTGCCGATATCGCGGAAGGATTGGTTATAGCTGAAGATGCGTCCGGCCACCTGATTGCTGGCGTTATAGATCAGCAGAGTCTGGACTGCGGGCAACAGCGCGCCATCGGCTGCACCCAGCAGGAAGCGCAAAATCCCCAGCTGCAACGGGTTCTGCACCAGCGACATCGGTAGCAGCAACAACACTGAGACAATCAGCATGGCAATCAGAATACGTTCCGGGCCTATACGGTCTCCGAGTTTGCCCAATCCTGGCGCACTGATTAAGGCCGCCACGCCAGGAACGGAGGCTATCAACCCACTGACAAAGGCCAGATTCTGAATATTTCCGGCCAGATCCCTGACATACAGCGTGAGGATTGGAGCAATTGATCCTGTGGCCACCTGAATAATCATCGTGGTGACAAACAGTGACAGAACCAGCTTCGGACTTTTCAGCGAGATGAACACCTGACGAACATGCAGCATGTCCTTTTTCTTCACCGGAATAAACTCTTCACGGATGGAAAACAGCGTCATGATAAAGCAGATAAACAGTACCGCAGCGGTGATAAAGAACACCGGACGCAGGCCGAAACTGTCGGCGAGCAGGCCACCGATAAGCGGACCAATCAGCGCGCCACTGACAGCACCGGTGGAGAGCCAGCCGAGTGCCCAGCCGCTTTTGGTACGCGGAACCTGAGTGGCAATCAGCGCGTTGGCATTTGGCACAAAGCCGCCCAGCAGCCCGAGCAGTGCACGCAGCGCCAGAAACTGCCAGATTGAGGTCGCCATTCCCATCAGCAGCATCACTATCGCCATTCCCAGCGCCGAGCGCAGCAGCATGATTTTCCTGCCTTTGCGATCAGCCAGGCCGCCCCAGAAGGGGGAGGCAATCGCCGAGAACAGGAAGGTGATACTGAACACCAGCCCTGACCATAGGTTCAGGGATTCCGGGTTAGTGACGCCGAGCAGTTCGACATAAAGCGGCAGGAAGGGCATCACCAGGCTGAATGCTACACCGGTAAGAAAGCAGCCGCACCAGGCGACAAACAGGTTTTTTTGCCAGTGAATCGAAGAGAGCGGAACGTCGGTGGTAGCCATGCGCGGTGTGGAACCTGTAGGTAAGATTTATTATTAGCAGACTAAGTATGCGCTTAAAATAAACAACTTAACAGGAACGTACGCAGAAAATACAGGGGGATTGAAGGAGTGTTGAGGTTGCGGCGAACGCAAAGGTCCGCCACAGATTCTTAATAGAGCGAGGGTTCGCCAACCGGGCGGCTTTTGAAGCGGCGATGCAGCCACATATACTGCTCGGGAGCCATCAGCACGCCGTGCTCAACCACTTTGTTCATTCTGGCAGCGGTCGCGGCTTCATCATCCAGTGGAATTGCCTGCTCTTCCGGCAGGATCACCATCTCATAGCCTTTACCGTATGGCAGACGACGCGGAACAAACGGGATCACGGCGGGTTGACCACTACGGATCAGCAGATAGCTACCTTTGGTTGATGCGGCTTTCTCCACGCCGAAAAAGGGGACAAACACGCTGCTCTTTGGACCATAATCATGATCCGGTGCATACCAGATGATGTCACCATTTTTCAGGGCGCGGATCATGCCTTTTAAATCTTTGCGATCCAGCATGCTTTTATTCGAGCGCATCCGGCCCCAGGTCTGCAGCCAGTCCAGCAGCGCATTGTCGTTCGGACGGTAAACACCAATGCCAGGGTTATGGATGCCGAAAATGCGGGCACCCAGCTCAAGGGTCAGAAAATGCATGCCGATCAGCAGCACGCCCTTACCGTCCTGGTGCGCTTTGTCGATGTGTTCAAGGCCACTGACGTGGAACCATTTGGTGATGCGCCAGTTCGGCCAGAACCAGGCCATGCCGGTTTCAATCAGGCCCATACCGACGGATTCGAAATTCCGTACCACCATCGCTTCGCGTTCGGCTTGCGGCATAGCGGGAAAGCACAGTTCCAGGTTACGGCGCGCCACTTCAACCCGGCGTTTAAGGAAACGCATTGAGAGACGGCCCAGACCGCAGCCCAGGTGATAAAGCAACGGATAAGGCAGCAGTACCAGCAGGTACAGCAAACCGATCCCCAACCAGGTAAACCAATAACGGGGATGCAACAACGCACGCGAAAATTGAGGCAACTGAGTCATGAGTTTCCAGATCGTAAAAAAGGGGCACTATTATGCTGCCCGTGATTTATTATTTATGGCCTATTGTGCCATTTTTTAGCGACGAACTGAAATAACACGCTGTCTTCCGACGTATTTATCGCACCCTGTTGAGGAATCGTCTGGTTTGACCGTCAGCCCTTTTTCGGTTTGAAAAGGCCTTTTACCTCATGAGGTTCACTGCGCCAGTATTGTTCCGGTGCCTGCACTTTTGCGCCCAGTTTTGCCGCTGCATGCCACGGCCAGCGCGGGTCGTAGAGCATCCCGCGAGCCAGCGCGACCATATCTGCTTCCTGCTCAACAAGGATCGCTTCCGCCTGTTCAGGTTCGGTGATCAGGCCAACAGCGATAACCGGTATCGTAACGGCTTTTTTGATCTCCGCGGCGAAAGGCACCTGATAGCCCGGCCCCACGCCGATCTTTTGCTGCGGAGAAAGACCGCCGCTGGAGACGTGGATATAAGCACAGCCCGCTTTGGCCAGCGCTTTGCTCAGCACAATGGACTGCGACAGTTCCCAACCTCCTTCAACCCAGTCCGTGGCCGAAATCCTCACGCCAACAGGTTTGTGTGCCGGGAATACGCGACGGACCTCGCGGAAGATTTCCAGCGTCAGGCGCAGGCGGTTTTCCAGCGAGCCACCGTACTCATCCTGACGCTGATTAGATAAAGGAGAAAGGAACTGGTGCAGCAGGTAGCCATGCGCTGCGTGGACCTCAATCAGATCGAGCCCCAGTCTGTCGGCACGGATGGCGCTGTCGATAAAGCCCTGCTTAATCTCTTCAATACGCGCTTTAGTCAGCGCCAGTGGCGTGCTATCCGTTTCGTTGAATGGCACAGCCGAAGCTGAAGAGGTCTGCCAGCCACCTTCTTCAGGCCGCAGGAACCCACCGCCGTGCCACGGAGCTTCGGTTGAGGCCTTGCGTCCGGCATGCGCCAGCTGAATACCTGTCGGCATCCGGGAATACTTTCGCACGTCTTTCAGCACATCCCCCAGCGCCAGCTCGGTTTCATCATTCCACAGTCCCAGATCTTCCGGAGTGATCCTGCCCGCAGGCTCTATGGCGGAGGCTTCAATAATCAGCAGACCCGCACCGGAAAGCGCCAGATGCCCGAGATGAATACGGTGCCAGGCGGTGGCCTTGCCGTGATCGGCGGAATACTGGCACATCGGGGCGATGGCAATACGGTTTTCAAGAGTGAGTTTGCCAAGGGTAATCGGGCTGAACAGCTGACTCATTTATTATCTCCGGTGTTGGTCAAATTGACGTTTAACAAGCTAACTATAGGCGTATTCTTCATGTATGATAGCGCCCGCAAAATTTCTCTTATGAACCCAGGAAAGTACACCATGCCAGTGTTACATAACCTTGTTTCCAATGAAGAGCTGAAAGCGCGGATGCTGGCCGAAACCGAGCCGCGCACCACAGTCTCTTTCTACAAGTATTTCACCATCGCCGATCCTAAAGCTTTTCGTGACGTGCTGTATGTGCAGCTCACCCGGCTGAAAGTTTTTGGCCGCGTTTACGTTGCGGCAGAAGGGATCAATGCGCAGATCAGCGTACCTGCCAGCCATTATGAAGAGATGAAGGCGATGCTGTATGCCTTCGACCCGGCGCTCAATAACCTGCGCATGAATATCGCGCTGGATGACGACGGCAAATCTTTCTGGGTGCTGCGCCTGAAAGTGCGCGAGCGTATTGTTGCTGACGGCATTACCGACGAAACCTTTGATGCCAGCAATATCGGTGGCTATCTGAAGGCGGGCGAAGTGAATGCCATGCTCGACGATCCGGATGCGGTGTTTGTGGATATGCGTAACCACTATGAATACGAAGTGGGGCATTTCGACAACGCGCTGGAGATCCCGGCCGATACCTTCCGCGATCAGCTGCCGATGGCCGTTGATATGCTGCAGGACAATAAAGACAAAAAGATTGTGATGTATTGCACCGGCGGCATTCGCTGCGAAAAGGCCAGTGCCTGGATGCGTCATAAGGGTTTTGAAAATGTTTACCACATCGAAGGTGGCATCATTGAATACGCGCGGCGTGCCCGTGAGCAGGGCCTGCCGGTGCGGTTTAAAGGCAAAAACTTTGTCTTTGACGAACGTATGGGCGAGCGTATTTCTGACGATGTGATCGCTCAGTGCCACCAGTGCGGCACGCCCTGCGATACGCACGTTAACTGCAAAAATGACGGCTGCCATCTGCTGTTTATTCAGTGTCCGGCCTGTGCAGCGAAGTATCATGACTGCTGCAGCCCGATCTGCATGGAAGAGCTGGCGCTGGCTCCTGAAGAGCAGCGCGCCCGCCGTGCAGGTCGTGAGAACGGCAATAAAATTTTCAACAAGTCGCGTGGTTTGTTGAATATGACCCTGAAAATTCCGACTCCGGATAAGTAAGGCGTCTTTGAGAAGAAAATCACACCCCGTGAGCTGATGCTGACGGGGTGTTTTTTTACTGGCGGATACCTTCGACAGAAATCATCAGCTGGACTTCCTGAGAAGCCGGGCCGAGGTTGGTGGTGATGTTGAAATCTTTCAGTGCCAGGCTGGTTTCAGCCTCGAAGCCTGCACGATACCCACCCCAGGGATCTTTCCCTTCGCCGAGTTTTTTCGCTTCCAGCGTGACAGGTTTGGTCACACCGTTCAGGGTCAGATCGCCGGCGATCGCCAGCTTATCACCGTCCTTCTTCACGCTGGTTGAGACAAAAGTAGCCTGCGGGAATTTTGCCACGTTGAGAAATTCCGCGCTGCGCAGGTGTTTATCACGCTCAGCGTGGTTGGTATCCACGCTGTTGGTATTGAGGGTGACGCTAACTTTGTCTTTCGCCGGGTCAGCTTCGTCAAAGGTAAAACTGCCGTCAAAATCTTTAAAGGTTCCGTACAACCAGCTATAGCCCAGATGCTGGATACGGAATTGCACAAAGGCGTGCTGCCCCTGCTTGTCAATTTTATAGTCGGCCGCGTGGGCGGCACCGGTACTCAGTATTAATGCAGTGGTCAGTCCCAACAGGCTTTTCCTGAACATCTTTTTCTCCCTTCCAGAGGTTAGTCGATGCGGTTACCCAGCATCCGTTTCAGCGTATTGTCTCGATCTATAAAATGGTGTTTAAGCGCGGCAAGCGCGTGCAGGCCCGAGAGGATTACCACGCTCCATGCCAGCCAGAGGTGAACATCCCCGGCCAGATCCGCCTGCTCGCCAAAACCTTCAAGCGTGGCAGGAACAGACAGCAGGCCAAAGACCTCAATCGGTTTACCGTCGGCGGTGGATATCAGATAGCCACTGATGAAAATGGCAAACAGGATGCCGTACAGCAGCAGATGAACGCTGACGGCACTGATGCGAGTCAGTGCGGAATAGCTGGAGAGCGGCTTCGGTGGCGGAGAGATAAATCGCCAAATCACTCTCAGGAACATCACCGCAAACAGCGTGATGCCTATGCTTTTATGCAGCTCCGGAGCAGGGTGGTACCAGCTGTCGTAATAGCCGAGAGTGACCATCCACAGGCCCAGAGCGAACATGCCATACACGGCCAGGGCCACCAGCCAGTGAAGCAGCACGCTGAGATGACCAAAACGGGTTGAGGTATTTTTCCACTGCATCAGGATGTCCAGCCAGTCATTTTTTGCCAAGCCTGACCAGGCTGAAACTTAAAATCAACAACTAATTACCATGAGTAAATAAAATTATAATTTTGTTCAAAATTAATGAAATAAATAATGGTTTGTGTGCATTTATTTCGGCCTTACTCAGAAAATACTGTGGGAAGCTCCTGTCATTCACCAAGATGTACGTGTCTTTTATGTGCGGGTTTAATTCTATTTATTTGATGTTATTTCAAATAAATGTCAATTTTTTGTCATTTTGTGTCAGTGTCACACTCCGGAATTGATGATTTTATTTTACTAATTCCGCCATGAGTTAATTTTTAATGTGGTGCAAAAGTTTCCCAATGGTGACCAAAGTATAAAAGTTCTGGTGGAGATTTATAGCGAAAATCAGGGTTTAAATGGCGGCTAAGCGAATTTTTTTGGATAAAATCAGCGATAACTGTCACAAACTTGATAAATCAAAGTCTGTCGTATAGAGTAAATTACCGTAAAGAGCCGTTGTTAAGGCGCCTCGCTGTTCATTCTCGCTGCTTTCTAGCTTTCTTTCCCTTCACCACTCCAGTACCCAGGCAACGAAAGCTATGACGCTGCTTCATTCATTCCATCACTAAGGGGATCCGTATGAGCACCGCATCTGAATCATCCACAAAGCCGAAGAAGCACTTCTGGCAGAAAAAGTCGAAAGAACTGACCGTTGAAGACATCACTATCGTTGACGGCGATATGTTAAAGCGCGCCGTTGGCGCTGCCGCACTGGGCAATGCCATGGAGTGGTTCGATTTTGGCGTCTACAGCTATCTGGCCGTGACCATCGGTAAGGTGTTTTTCCCCGGCGGCAACGCAGCGGCACAGCTGCTGGCAACCTTCGGCGCTTTTGCCGCGGCCTTTCTGGTGCGTCCGGTCGGTGGCCTGGTATTCGGTCCTTTAGGTGACAAAATTGGCCGCCAGAAGGTGCTGGCCATCACCATGATCATGATGGCGGTAGGGACTTTCTGTATCGGGCTGATCCCCAGCTACAGCTCTATTGGCATCCTTGCGCCAATCCTGCTGCTGCTGGCTCGTCTGGTGCAGGGGTTCTCTACCGGAGGGGAATATGGTGGTGCGGCAACATTTATCGCCGAATACTCAACCGATAACCGACGTGGCTTTATGGGCAGCTTCCTGGAATTTGGTACGCTGGGAGGCTATCTGCTCGGAGCCGGGCTGGTTACCGTGCTCACTGCTGCGATGCCGGAAGCCACACTGCTGAACTGGGGCTGGCGCATCCCGTTCTTTATCGCCGCGCCGCTCGGCCTGTTTGGCCTGTATGTCCGCCTGAAGCTGGAAGAGACGCCAGCGTTTCAGAAACATATGGAAAAACAGGAGGCGCTGGAGCACAGCAAGCCACGCCTGACGCTGTTGCAGATGCTCAGCAAGTATCGTGCGCAGATGTTGAAGTGTATCGGTCTGGTGCTGCTGTTTAACGTCTCCAACTACATGCTGACTTCCTACATGCCAAGTTACCTGACCGGTATTCTTGGCCTGAGCGAAATGAGCAGCCTGCTGCTGATCCTGGTGGTGATGTTTGTTATGATGCCGCTGACCCTGTTCTGGGGACACTGGAATGACCGTCTGGTCCGCCGTCCGGTGATCTGGGGAGGTGCGGTGTCGCTGATCGTTCTGTCAGTGCCGTGTCTGATGCTGATCGGCACCGGCAATATGCTGTGGGTGTTTGTCGGCCTGATTATTCTGGGCGTGATCCATACCTGCTTCAGTGGTTCGATGCCTGCCACGCTGCCAGCCCTGTTCGCCACCGATATTCGCTACAGTGCGCTGGCGATAGGTTTTAACCTCTCAGTTTCCCTGTTCGGGGGGACCACTCCGCTGGTCACTACCTGGCTGGTGGAGAAAACCGGTAACCTGCTGATGCCGGCTTACTATCTGATGGGAGCTGGGGTGATTGGGGTGATCACCGTGTTTACCATGCGTGAAACCGCCCGTAAGCCGCTGTCCGGTTCTGCGCCCGCCGTTGCCACTGAAGCAGAGGCACGCAGCCTGGTGAAGAAATTGCGACTGCGTCAGCAAAAGAAAGAAGCAGCAGCACTGGCCGCGTCAAAATAAAACGGGACGACAGTATTCGCCCCGCGATGAAATAAACGGCAATCAGATAAAACTTAATTCAGATTTCATCGCAAAAGGCGGCCTCATTCAGGCCGTCTTTTTTATTCAGAAGCGGGACAGTGCGAAGGGAGATAAATCAAATTCTGCCGGTTTACCCTGGGCAAAATTCGCGGCAATTTCACCTAATACGGTGGCGAATTTAAAGCCGTGGCCGCTTAGTCCGCTAATTAACAGCCTGTCCGGTGAGCCGGGGAGGGTATCAATAATAAAGTCTTCATCCGCCGTATTATCATAGGTGCAGGCCTCACCCCGCAGGCAGACCCCCACCCCAGGTAAGAAATGGCGCAGGAACGAAAACAGTTCGCTGCCATCTTCTGCCACCGCACCGAAAGCCTTGCGCTGCTGCGGAGAACTGATGGCCTGACCACCATTGTGCTTACCAATTTTGATTGCGTTGTTATCCGCCGGGAAGCCATAGAAGTGATCACCGTCAGGCATTTCAACGGTGAAGGCCGGGAACTTGTTGTTTTCACTGTAGCGTCCGTCCGCCTGATGCCAGGCGAAAACTTTGCGTACCGGCGTGACGGGCAGTTCCGGGAACAACGTTTTCACCCAGGTCCCGGCACTCAGCAGCAGTTTTCTGCCGCTATAGATACCGTCATCAGTGTGTACCAGCTGCAGGCCATCGCGCTCTTCAAGAGAGTGTACGGCGCAGTTGAACAGCTGGGCGCAACCAGACTGCTCGGCAAGGCGGACCAGCTGGCGGACAGCAATTTCAGATTTCAGATAGCCGGAATTGGGCTCAAAAATACCGGTATAGCCTTCAGGAACAGAGAGTTGCGGCCAGCGGCGGATCACTTCCTCCCCGGTCAGCGTTTCCACCGGCAGCGAAAATTCTGCCGCACTCTGACGAACATTCCGGATAAATTCTGAGGATTCGGGAGCCAGGTTGATCACTCCACTGCGGTGTATAATGCGTTCGCCACACTGTGCTTCAAGTTCATCCCACAGTTTCTGCGCGCGCAGCACCATTGGCACATAGCGCGAACCTTCGCCGTATGCATGGCGGATCAGGCGTGATTCGCCGTGGTGGCTGCCGTCACGATGAGGAGGATGAGCACGGTCAATCATCAGCACCTTCAGGCCCGCCTGAGTTGCGTACCTGCCTGCGGCCGCACCGACAGACCCGCTGCCCACCACTATTAAGTCATAAATCATTCCCGGCTCCTCTGTTATACAGGCAATACCGGCAGAATAGCAAAATGTGGTGGGAATGAAAAAGGCACCCCGTGGGGTGCCTTGCAGGTATCGCGTTGGGGATTAGTGCTTTTTGTAATCGCGGTCCTGATATTCTGTCGCTTCGATCTTAGCAATGCCAGCTTCGAGAATGGAGATAAATTGTCTGGCGACGTCAGTGGTTAACCAGTATGTCTGACCAACCTCTGCTTCATCAGTCTGCTGCTCGTTGGAGGTGAGCGAATGCAAACGGATCATCATGGCATCGTAGCTGTCTACGGTACTGATATCCCACCCAATGAGGGGATGTGTCTGGATAACATCTTTGTTTCTGTCCATTATAACCCCCTTTATTACTCGTGTTAGTAATGCAACGAAGTGATTTATCGAGGTTCAATGCGGCCATTTTTGTTACAGAGCAAGGTAATTATAACAGGATTTTTAATTCGCGCAGAATGAAATTTTTATCGCGGGGAGTGAACTTTTAATTTCAGCTGATTTGAACGGGGGCCGATAATGATAATAAAAGCCCCCATAATAAATTTTCAGGAGAGAGGGGCGGCTGATTCTGGCGAAATATTAATCACTCCATGGCGCTTTTCCAGTTCGTCGGCCAGCGCGGAAAAATGCTGCTGCATATTTTCATCGCGATCCTGATTTTGTGCTTCCAGTCGGAGGCTCTGGATTAGCAGCAGCGAGGCTTTAGCATCCAGGCAAAAAGAGAGCGAGGAAAAGGCGCTTTCCAGTACGCTGAGGCGCCGCTGCTGATCGGCAATCAGCGTCAGCAGTTCACCAAACGTCATGGCCTCTTCCGGGTTTTCCGCATTCATAATCACACCTTATTCAATCTGGGAGAGCCAACCTGTAAAACAGTTTACTACGACTGATGGCATCAGGCGAATTTATGGGCGGGAAAGCAAAAAAGCCGGATAGCGACACCCGGCAAACAACGGCAAAAGTGGCGGCAGGGATCAGTCGGTAATAAACCAGTCGTCCGCGCTTTCCCAGGTTTCCTGCAGGATCTCGGTGATGCGATCTTTCGCCTCATGGCCGCCGCCCATCACCGTCAGGTTGTTGGCCCCGGCATAGCGTACGGAGACGCAGTGGGTTGATTCAGGAAACTGCTTGTCAATACGCTTACTCAGTTCCGAGGTCAGTGCGTCAATGGCACCGGCCGGGAGAGAGGTGGTTTTTGCTACAGTGACTTCAATACGCATAAAAGCCTCCGGTTAAGATACTGTAAATATATACAGTAAAATAACCGAAGGCAATATTTATTATGCCGTTCAGGGCAGATGATTACAGCTCAACGCTCCAGTTCAGCGTTTCACCTGCCAGGAATGGCACCAGGCTGTGCTCACCCAGCTTAACACTCTCCGGGACGGTCCACGGCTTGCGTACCAGCTTCACTTTACCTTCATTCAGCGGCAGACCGTAGAAGCGCGGGCCATTCTCCGAGCAGAAGGCTTCAAAATGCTGCAGGGCATTCATCTCTTCAAACACCGTAGCATAGGCTGGCAGGGATGACGGAGCATTGAAGACGCCTGCACAACCACAGCTGGCTTCTTTCAGGTGGCGCAGGTGCGGAGCGGTATCGGTGCCCAGGAAGAAGCGATCATTGCCACTGGCGACCACGTTACGCAGCGCTTCCTGATGCACGTTACGCTTGAGGATCGGCAGGCAGTACAGGTGCGGGCGCACGCCGCCCACCAGCATATGGTTACGGTTAAACATCAGATGCTGAGGGGTGATAGTCGCGCCAAGGAAACGATTGCCTTCCTGCACGTAAGTCGCCGCTTCTCTGGTGGTGATATGCTCGAACACCACTTTCAGCTCCGGATACTGTTTACGTAGTGGCTCCATCACCGTTTCGATAAAGCGGGCTTCGCGGTCAAAAATATCGATGTGCGAGTCAGTCACTTCACCGTGGATCAGCAGCGGCATGCCGATTTTTTGCATGCGTTCCAGCACGGTAGCAATGGAAGCAATGTTGGTCACGCCATGGCTGGAGTTGGTTGTGGCATGTGCCGGATAAAGCTTGGCTGCGGTGAACACGCCTTCGCTGAAGCCTTTTTCCACTTCATCCGGGTCCAGCGAGTCGGTCAGGTAGCAGGTCATCAGTGGGGTGAAGTCATGCCCGGTCGGGACAGCGGCATAGATACGGTCGCGATAGGCGATGGCCGCGGCCACGCTGGTGACGGGCGGAACCAGGTTTGGCATCACGATCGCACGTGCAGAGACCTCGCTGGTAAAAGGCAGCACGGCCTTTAACATTTCATCATCACGCAGATGAATATGCCAGTCGTCAGGGCGGCGGATCAGAAGTTCCTGGGGTTTTGCAGTCATAAACAGGCTCCGGCAGAAGTGAAATCGTTGTGGCTGATTTGGCCGGGTTCCAAGCATAAGGATAAAGGCGGGGCTTTGCACCTGCTTTATTACGGGCGGCAGAAAATAGTCGTCAGGCAGTGGGGAACGGCAGAACGTTCTCTGCCCGCAGAGGGACAGAGAACAGTTATCGCTTAGTCGGTGAAAGGGATCACCAGCTCGCCAGGCTTCACTTCCAGCCCTTTGGCAAAGCGCTTAGCCAGCGATTCTGCTTTGCTGCGGTCGCTGCTGAGTATGTAGGCCGGTTTCTGGTTGAAGTAATCCTTCAGCGACTGGTTCAGATACGGCGTCAGGGTTTTCAGTACGCCCTGCATTTTTTCTGGCTGGACCTGCACATCCACCAGTTCCATATCTTTCAGATACACCGCACCCCGATCTTTATTAAAGACCGGCTGCGCCTTCATGGTCAGTTTCATGTCGGCGCTCTGCGGGCCAAACAGCGAGCTGATGTTCACTTTGGCATTGCCGGTGAGTGTGATTTTGTTTGGCTCCTCGCGGCCAATCTGGCTGTTGAGATCGGTCAGGACAATATGGGCATCAACCAGCCCGGCCACGCCAATCTGTTTCTCATAGTTATTGTGTTTTTGCAGCGCCTGGTTCACTTCCTGTTCGCTGATAGTGTATTGCGTCAGCTGGTTACAGCCGCTCAGTAATCCCACCAACAGCAGGGCACTCAGCCCGGCTAAAAACTTCTTCATAGCTATCCTCATGATGTGATGCCGCCAGTTACCCTTCTGACGGGAGGGCATAGCTTGCACGACATTGTGGCCCGAGTCACCAGGATAACCGGTAAAGAAAAAGGGGAAACTGTAACGAGGGAAAAAGAGCCGGCTGAACCGGCTCCTGAAGATCAGGCAGCGATTGAAGATAACAGGTTAATTTGGGTCTGCTTAGCCATGTTATCGCGATAATCCGCAACGCGACTTGGGTATTCCACTCTGGCAACCAGTGACAGCGAACGCAGCACAGGGAACAAATTGATATCGTCCAACGACAGTTCGCCGTTCACCGCGTTGGGCTTCACAATCAGCTTGTCGAGCTTGCGCAGATCGTCATTGATGTTTTTGATATAGCCTTCAGAGTGCAGTTTCAGTTCATCAAAGCTGCCCATGTTGGCTTCCTTCTTATTATGGAAGTAGCTGCGGGCCTCCGGTGTGGCGAATTCGGCAAAGGGCGCGGCGGCGATGCGTGGCAGCAACAGCTTGTTAAGGTAGCCGTTGATGTGGCGCAGCCAGTCAGTGATCGCCGGATTGGTTTTGCCAATAAGCAGGGGTTCGCGATCTTTTTTATCGACATAGCTGACGATATCCAGGCTCTCCGGCATGCAACTGCCATCTTCCTTCATCAGGATCGGTGCCATTTTCTGGCCGATCAGTTTCTTCGGCGTCTCTTCGTCGTCGCTGAGCATCACCACCAGCTCAACAGGCACATTTTTCAGGCCGAATATCATCCGGGCCTTCACACAGAATGGGCAGTGATCGTAAATAAACAGTTTCAAGAACGCCTCCTTACAGCGATGACGGCGGCGGTGGCCACCATCAATCTTTTGAATGCATTAAGGAAGTATGGAAGAGAAAAGCGCCCAGGGCAAACCGCAGCGGGCGCTTCTCCGAACATTTCCGGCTCGACAGCGCGACGGTAAAACTGGCGGTAAAGGGCAAAAAAGGTGATAAGACCGACGGTTGCGAGTATCAGCCACGGCAGTGCCGGTTGGTTAAATTCCCTTCCCATATCGTACATCCAGCCGCCGCCTGTGTAGCCCACCGCGCCACCAAGTGCCAGACCCAACCGGCTGAAGCCCATGTAGCTTCCGCGCGCTCTGGCATTGGCCAGCGAGGCCCCCAGAGTTTCACGAGCCGGTTCGGCAATAATCGAGCCGATATAAAAGGTACAAATCAGCATAAAGATCTGTTGCAGCGAGGTGACCATACCGATTGGGGCCAGGCTCAGGCTCATTACCAGCAGCCCGGCCATCAGCCTCTGCTCCAGACGAAAGCGTTTTTCGCTCCAGCGGGCAATGGGATACAGCAGGGGCAGCGACAGGGTAGCCTCAATGGCATACATCCATTTCACCGCTCCGGGCGCACCGGAAATCTGGTTCACCACGATGGGTAGCATCAGCATGACCTGCACAGCCAGAGTGTAGTAACCAGTCAGGGTAATCACATAGGCGCAGAAGCGTCTGTCACGCAATACGCTCAGCAGCCCTTCACGCATTGGTGTCCGTACGGTCGAAAGACGCCAGGGAGGGAGCAGGAAGTAGTTACAGGCTGCGGCGAGCACGAACACCAACGCACCGACCCAGCAAACCACACGAAAGTCCCACGCCAGCAGCCAACTGCCGATCAGTGCGCCGATCACTGCTCCCGCGCTGTCCTGCATCATCAGCAGGGAGAAGAAGCGTCCGCGCTCGTGCGGACGGATCAGTTTGATTACCATAGCCGTGCGCGGTGGATCAAACAGCGTGCCGCCCAGCCCGGAAAGAATACATGAGAGCCACAGTACCCAAGGTTGATGCGCCAGTGCCATGCAGGCGAAGCCCGCTGCCCGTAGCAGCATTCCGGTGACGATCATCGGTCTGGCACCAAACCTGTCCGCCACCGCACCGCCAAAAATCCCCAGTCCCTGCTGCACCAGCTGGCGCAGGCCCAGGGCAATGCCCACCATCAGCGCGGCCCAGCCGAGCTGGTCGACAAAGCGGATGGAGATAAGCGGAAAGACAACGAAAAAGCCTAATACCACCAGCATATTATCCAGCAGCAGAAATGCTTTACCCAGGCTTCTTGCCCGTGCGGTCCGTGACATGTTGATTCCTGACAGAGGAGAGTGGAAAACCTTCCAGATGGTCCATTTTCACCCGCGGGTTGGGCTTTTCCCAGCGAAAGCAGGATGATATTTTTTCATCGATGCTTTGCTTTTTATCCGAGTTTTTCAGTCGCTTCCGTGACAAAATCCCGGAAATTTTCGCCGCAGCGTTTTACCCGCCGATAATTACGCGGTTATAGTGGTGAGTAACAACCGAAAATGGCGGTCAGCGGTGAAACGGGCTGACCGGCAGCGGCGGTTTATCAATCAAATTTATTCATCTATCGGCCGGATTCAGGAGAGAAGATGTTTGGCTATCGTTCCGCTGCCCCGAAAGTACGCCTGACAACCGACAGACTGGTGGTGCGTCTTGTTCATGAACGTGACGCCTGGCGTCTGGCGGACTATTACGCTGAGAACCGGGCGTTTCTCAAACCCTGGGAGCCCATCCGTGATGACAGCCACTGCTACCCCTCCGGCTGGCAGGCGCGGCTCGGCCTGATCGCGGAAATGCACAAGCAGGGCAATGCATACTATTTTGCCGTGATGGACCCGGATGAAAACGAAGTCCGCGGCGTGGCTAATTTCAGCAACGTGGTGCGCGGCTCATTCCATGCCTGCTATCTGGGCTACTCTCTGGGCGAAAAGTGGCAGGGGCAGGGCATGATGTTTGAGGCGTTGCAGTCGGCCATCCGCTATATGCAGCGCCAGCAGCGCATCCATCGCATCATGGCTAACTATATGCCGCACAACCAGCGCAGTGGTAACCTGCTGGCCCGGCTCGGCTTTGAGAAAGAGGGCTACGCCAAAGACTATCTGCTGATCGATGGTCGCTGGCAGGATCACGTGCTGACCGCGCTGACTGCCAAAGACTGGATCTCTGAACGACGTGGACAATAACACTGATGAAAATTCTTCTTTCCGCCATTGAAGCCCGCGTGATGGGTTGCCTGCTGGAGAAGCAGGTTACCACGCCAGATCAATACCCGATGTCACTGAATGGCGTGGTGACTGCCTGCAACCAGAAGTCGAACCGTGAACCGGTGCTGACGCTGAGTGAGTCAGCGGTGCAGGACACGCTGGATATGCTGGCGAAAAAGCATCTGGTCACCATTCAGAGCGGCTTCGGTAACCGCGTGGTGAAATATGAGCACCGTTTTTGCAATACCGAATTTGGACAGCTCAAGCTCAATCCCGGCGAATTCGCCCTGATCACCACATTGCTGCTGCGCGGTGCGCAAACTCCGGGTGAACTCCGTACCCGCAGCACGCGGCTGCATGAGTTTGCCGATATGGCGGAGGTGGAGAAGGCGCTGGAAAATCTGGCAACCAGGGAAGACGGGCCTTTTGTGGTCCGACTGGCCCGTGAAGCGGGCAAGCGTGAAAGCCGCTATATGCATCTGTTCAGCGGTGAGGGGGACGATGTTGCGGCCTGGGTTGAACCAGCCGCAGACGAGAGCGGGCTGGCGGCCAGAGTGACCGGACTGGAGCGCGAGATGGCCGAAATCAGGCAGCAGCTGGCGGAACTGCTGGGCAAGGGAGAGTGATATGGCCGGATTAAAAGTAGGAATTGTCGGGCTGGGCAGCATTGCGCAAAAGGCCTGGCTGCCGGTAGTGACCAGAACGGATGGCTGGAAGATCGCCGGAGCTTTCTCTCCCAATCAGCAGAAAGCACGGGGAGTATGTGACAGCTACCGAATCCCGCTTTTCTCCTCGCTTGATCAGTTGGCTGCGGCCAGTGATGCCGTGTTTGTGCACACTTCCACTGAGAGCCATTTCAGCATTGTAAAACAGCTGTTGCTGGCTGGCGTGGACGTCTGTGTAGACAAGCCGCTGGCGGCGACGCTCAGCGAGGCCGGGCAACTGGTAGAGCTGGCCCACAAGAAGAGGCGCAAGCTGATGGTGGCCTTCAACCGTCGTTTTGCTCCGCGTTATCTGCAGCTGAAAGACGGGCTGGATCAGCTGGCCTCGCTGCGCATGGATAAACACCGCAGTGACAGCGTTGGTCCGCATGAGCTTTTCTTTACGCTGCTGGACGATTATCTGCATGTGGTGGATACCGCGCTGTGGCTGGGTGGAGGGCAGGGCCGGTTGCAGGGCGGGACGCTGGTGACCAATGACGCCGGAGAAATGATCCGGGCCGAGCACCATTTCGGTCATGCTGACATTCAGATCACCACCAGCATGCATCGTCGCGCCGGAACCCAGCGTGAATCGGTAATGGCCATAACCGACGGCAGCGTCTGGCAGATCGATGACATGCGCGACTTCCGTCAGGAAACGGCAGGGCAGATCATCACCGATCCGATCCCGGGCTGGCAGAGCACGCTGGAGCAGCGGGGATTTGTCGGTGCCGCACGGCATTTCATCGACTGCGCGCAAAATCAGACAATGCCGCAAACCTCCGGCGAACAGGCGCTGATGGCGCAGCGGATCGTGGAAAAGCTCTGGCGTGATATCGACCGGGAATAACGCTGTAACAATCGAATGTGGTTATTTCCTTCAGCATCAGTAGACTATGCCGGTTGCTGGCCCATTCACCGGGGCAGAAGATAACCGTGGCCCGCGCCACCGATCCCGTAGAAAAATCAGGAACCCCATGAACCTGTTGAAATCGTTAGCAGCGGTCAGCTCAATGACCCTGTTTTCTCGCGTGCTGGGATTTGCCCGCGATGCCATTGTGGCAAGAGTTTTTGGTGCAGGAATGGCGACGGATGCCTTCTTTGTGGCCTTCAAATTACCAAACTTACTGCGCCGCATCTTTGCTGAAGGCGCTTTTTCCCAGGCCTTTGTGCCGATCCTCGCAGAGTACAAAAGCAAGCAGGGCGAAGAGGCCACCCGGATTTTCGTGGCTTATGTGTCGGGCCTTCTGACGCTGGCACTGGCCGTCATTACCCTCCTCGGCATGCTTGCGGCCCCGTGGGTGATCCTGGTCACGGCACCGGGCTTTGCGGACACTGCCGATAAATTCGCGCTGACTTCTGCGCTGCTGCGCGTGACGTTCCCCTATATCTTTCTGATTTCTATGGCCTCGCTGGCCGGAGCGATCCTCAATACCTGGAACCGGTTTTCCGTTCCGGCGTTTGCGCCGACGCTGCTGAATGTCAGCATGATTGGGTTTGCGCTATTTGCCGCGCCGCACTTCCATCCGCCGGTGATGGCGCTGGCGTGGGCAGTAGTGGCGGGTGGCGTACTGCAACTGGGTTATCAGCTTCCGCACCTGAAGAAAATCGGCATGCTGGTTCTGCCGCGTCTGAACCTGAAAGATGCCGGTGTATGGCGGGTAATGCGCCAGATGGGCCCGGCGATCCTTGGCGTTTCCGTCAGCCAAATCTCGCTGATCATCAACACTATTTTCGCCTCGTTCCTGGTCTCCGGCTCGGTTTCATGGATGTACTACGCGGACCGTCTGATGGAGTTCCCTTCCGGCGTGCTGGGCGTGGCGCTGGGCACGATATTGCTGCCTTCGCTGGCGAAAAGTTTTGCCAGCGGTAACCATAATGAATACAACCGCCTGATGGACTGGGGTTTGCGCCTGAGCTTCCTGCTGGCGCTGCCGAGCGCAGTGGCGCTGGGGATACTGGCCAAACCGCTGACCATTTCTTTGTTCCAGTACGGCAAGTTCACTGCCTTTGATGCGGCGATGACCCAGCGCGCGCTGGTGGCTTACTCGGTCGGCCTGATGGGACTGATCGTGGTGAAAATTCTCGCGCCGGGTTTCTATTCCCGGCAGGACATCAAAACGCCGGTCAAAATCGCCATGGTCACCCTGCTGATGACGCAGCTGATGAACCTGGCGTTTATCGGGCCGCTGAAACATGCCGGTCTGTCGCTGTCGATTGGTCTGGCTGCCTGCCTCAATGCGGCGCTGCTTTACTGGCAGCTGCGTAAGCAGAAAATTTTCCAGCCTCAGCCGGGCTGGTTCAGCTTCCTGCTGCGCCTGGTGATAGCCGTTATGGTGATGGCGGGCGTGCTGCTGGGGCTGCTGTGGATTATGCCGGAGTGGGCGCAGGGCAGTATGCTGTGGCGCCTGGTTCGTCTGGCTGCGGTCTGTGCTGCCGGTGGCGGAGCTTATTTCGCGGTGCTGGCACTGCTGGGCTTCCGCGTCAGGGACTTTGCCCGCACGACGGCGATCTGATACTGCAACTCAAAAAGCAAAACCCCGGAACAGTTTCCTGTTCCGGGCTGAGCCAGCGGTGACCGGGCGCTACACTTTACGGCTGATAAATGCGTTGGCGGTTGCCTGCCCGTCCGGGCCATAAAATTTCTGCGTCTGGTGTGGTCTCAATACCTCTAACGCCTGCCCGGTAAAACCAATCTGATGGTTAAGCAGCAGTCCGTTGTGCAGATTGGTATCCCGCAGCTTCATGGTCTGCTCCTGAATGGCTGCCCAGCGGCGGGCCATCTCGGGGTTAAGGCTGTAAGGCGCGTGCAAACCTGCTTCTTTCTCAGCGTCGCGGCGCAGCTGCTCAAGAAAATTGAGCGTCGCCAGCAGTGAGCTTTTATCTTCGGTAATACGTTGCAGTAAGCTGCTGTTGATCTGACCGCCTGAGAGCTGTTGTTGCTCTGATGTCATCACATCGGCCAGACTTGCCAGCACTTCCAGCATTTTATCAAGCGCGGTCAGCAGCTTATTCATTTACTCAGTTACCTTCTGCGGAATCTTTTGCCTGCTGAATCAGGGCATCGGCGATTTTGCCGGTATCCATTTTCAGTTCGCCATTACGGATGGCGGTTTTAAGTTGTTCCACGCGCGCGGTATTAATGTCCTGCGAGCTGGATTTGGTCAGCTGTGACTGTGCACCGCTCAGGACCACCTGAGTGGCCGTAGTGGTGCCTGCTGATTTGGTCTCGACCTGACGGGGCTTTGGTGCTGCGGCATCGGAAGTGTCGCGTGGCTGAACGGTGGCGGCCGGTTTCATAGGTTGAGTTCTGTCGATGCTCATATCTGACTCCTGTATGCTCAGGCGAATTATCGGCCTGATAAAATAAGTGTACTATGTCTGTTATTCATACTATCGGCAGAACTGAACCCTTCTTTAGGTCTTTATAGGGCCTTTACAACGTAATCAGAATATTCCCATCCGCGCCCACTTTTCCGCTCACTATCTGACCGGAATTCATGCGTACCCTCACCAGTTGGGCGGCAGTGGCATTATTCATCGCACGGCCCTCACTTGAGACATTAAAACCGTCACCGCTGGCGGTGACCGTCACGTTCTGACCGGCTTTAACGCGCCATGGCTGGCGGACCATCATCAGCGTCATTGGCTGACCAGGAATGATATCACGCAGCGCGACCGCATCGGTTATCTCTTCGGCGGTCATTACCGCGCGGGAAGGCAGCGTATCCAGACGACCATGCTCAACTTTCACATCGGCAGCGGTGAGTGCTGTTCCGCGTGAAACCTGACGGGCGGCCACAATGTAATCGCCGGTGACCTGCACTTCAACCTGCAGGTAGCGGCGGTTCTGGTCGCAGTTGGCGGCCACGCTCATGTTGCCCCACATCCGGCTATTGCCCGGCAGGGAGAATTGTGGTGCTTCACAGCCGGGCCACTGCGACTGTGGGGTTTTCACCACCACTTTCAGGGTATCGGCACTCTGGCCGGATTCCCCATAGCGCGATTTAAAAAATTGACTGAGTTGTGCTGTCAGATCGCCCGCACTGGCTGACAGAGTCACCAGGCTCAACAGGCCGGCGACCAGAAAGGTTAACCCACGCATCTTCTCATCTCAGTTATTGAAAACATGGCGACGATTCTACTCGTGAGCCTGCGGGGTCAAGGCGCAAATTAGCGACGCTTTTTAGCGCTATTCCGACGATAACACTTTCCCCCCCGAGATTATGCTGTCAGCTCTGATTTTTCATTTTGCGGAGGAAGCATGCTCGACAAACTCGACGCAGCACTGCGGTTTAACACCGAAGCGTTGAACCTGCGTGCCCAGCGGCAGGAAATCCTGGCGTCTAACATCGCCAACGCGGATACACCCGGCTATCAGGCTCGCGATATCGATTTTGCCAGCCAGATGCAGAAGGTGATGGAGCAGGGGCGGGCGCAGGGATCGGGTCTGCAGTTGGCGGTTACTTCAAATCGCCATATTCCAGCGGAATCACTTCAGCCGGCGTCCATGGACCTGATGTATCGGGTTCCGGATCAGCCGTCTGCAGATGGCAACACGGTTGATATGGACCGGGAACGTACGCAGTTCGCGGACAACAGCCTGAAATACCAGACGGATCTGACCGTTATCAGCGGGCAGATCAAGAGCATGATGTCCGTGCTACAGGGGCAATAATTTATGGCACTTCTGAATATTTTTGATATCGCCGGATCGGCGATGAATGCCCAGTCGCAGCGTCTGAACGTGGCTGCCAGTAACCTGGCCAACGCCGACAGCGTGACCGGTCCTGACGGTCAGCCTTACGTGGCCAAACAGGTGGTTTTCCAGACCATGGCATCGCCAGGCTCACCTACCGGTGGCGTTCGCGTGGCGCAGGTGGTTGATGATCCGACTCCCGCAAAACTGGTTTACGAACCGGGCAATCCAATGGCCGACGCTAAAGGCTACGTGAAGATGCCCAACGTTGATGTGGTAGGGGAGACGGTTAACACCATGTCCGCGTCGCGCAGCTACCAGGCCAACGTCGAGGTGTTGAACACCGTTAAACAAATGATGATGAAAACCCTGACGATGGGTCAATAAGGAGCAGGTCAATGGGCATTACCGTAGGCGTTAATGAGTCAACGGATAACACGGCGATTACAACCACGTCGTCGACTTCCGATACGTCGTCCGCAGACCTGCAAAGTCAGTTCCTGACGCTGCTGGTCACCCAGTTACAGAACCAGGACCCGACAAATCCGATGGATAACAGTCAGCTGACTACCCAGCTGGCGCAGATCAATACCCTGAGCGGCATTGAAAAACTCAATACCACATTAGGGTCTATTTCCGGTCAGATCACCAGCGGACAGTCTCTGCAGGCTTCCACGCTGATCGGCCATGGCGTGATGGTTGATGGTTCCCAGATCCTGGTGGGCAGCAGCCAGACCACGCCATTTGGCGTAAGCCTGGAGCAGGCCTCCACGGCGACCACCGCCACGATTTCCGATTCAACAGGCAAGGTGGTGCAAACCATCAACCTGGGTGCTCTCAGCTCCGGCGTGCATACCTTCTCATGGGATGGTTCGCAGGCAGATGGCACCACCGCAGCCGACGGGAAGTATTCCGTCTCGATCAGTGCGAGCAATGCTACCGGTCAACTGGTTGCGCAGCCACTGAACTATGCGCTGGTTAATGGGGTAACTAACGACACCAGCGGTGCCGTTTTAGACCTCGGCACGATGGGTACTACCACCGTAGCGAATGTTCGTCAGATTATTTAACTAATCCCCCTTTTTCAGGAGTTTACACATGGCATTTTCTCAGGCAGTCAGTGGCTTAAACGCCGCCTCCAGTAACCTTGACGTGATCGGTAACAACATCGCCAACTCGGCGACCGTTGGTTTTAAATCCGCGACCGTTTCTTTCGCTGATATGTTCGCCGACTCTAAAGTGGGTCTGGGCGTTAAGGTGGCTGCGGTTACTCAGGACTTTGGCGACGGCACCACCACTTCCACCAGCCGTGGCCTGGACGTGGCGATCAGCCAGTCAGGTTTTTTCCGTATGACCGACACCAGCGGTGCGGTTTACTACAGCCGTAACGGCCAGTTCACTCTGGACGCTAACCGTAATATCGTTAACGCCGATGGCCTGCAGCTGACTGGCTACCCGGCAACCGGCACGCCACCGACCGTACAGACCGGTGCTAACCCAGTGGGTTTGAGTATCCCGGATGCGGCGATGCCAGCTAAAGCGACCACCACTGCGGCGATTACTGCCAACCTGAATTCGACCGACAGCACGCCAGCTACCACGCCGTTCGACTCTGCCAATGTGGATACCTACAACAGCAAAGCGTCAATGACCACCTATGACTCGCTGGGTAACGAACACACCATCAACCTGTACTTCGTGAAGGGCGCTACCGACTCCACCACTGACCCGACTAACCCGACCACGACCTGGAACGTACAGGCTGTGGATTCAAGCACCGGAGCCAGTGCCGGTACCTGGGATATGACCTTCAACAGCAGCGGTCAGCTGACCTCTTCAGCCACCCAGACCATCAGCATGGCGACCCTGAACGGTTCAGCGCCAAGCTCGTTCACTCTGAATCTGGCGGGCAGCCAGCAGCAGAACACCGGCACCAGCACCTTTGGTAACCCGACTCAGAACGGTTACAAGCCGGGTGACCTGACCAGCTACCAGATCAACAACGACGGTACTGTGGTTGGTAACTACTCCAACGAACAGACCCAGACTCTGGGACAGATCGCGCTGGCTAACTTCGCTAACCCGGAAGGCCTGAAGTCTGAAGGCAATAACGTGTGGTCTGCGACCAACTCTTCAGGTCAGGCGCTGGTCGGTCTGGCGGGCACCGGTAACCTCGGCACCCTGACTGCAGGCGCGGTGGAATCCTCCAACGTCGACCTGAGTAAAGAGCTGGTGAACATGATTGTGGCACAGCGTAACTATCAGTCTAACGCCCAGACCATCAAAACTCAGGACCAGATCCTCAACACCCTGGTCAACCTGCGCTAATACGGCTAACAGGATCGTCTTATGGATCACGCGATATATACCGCAATGGGGGCTGCCAGCCAGACCCTCGAACAGCAGGCAGTCACGGCGAGCAACCTCGCCAATGCCTCTACACCTGGCTTCCGTGCGCAGCTTAATGCGCTGCGTGCGGTGCCGGTGGAAGGGCTTTCTCTGCCAACGCGCACGCTGGTGACGGCGTCCACGCCCGGTGCCGATATGACCCCGGGTCCGATGGACTACACCGAGCGCCCACTGGATGTGGCTGTCCGTCAGGACGGCTGGCTGACGGTGCGTGCCCCCGATGGTTCCGAGGCTTATACCCGAAACGGCAACATGGAACTGAACCCGGCAGGGCAACTGACCGTCCAGGGCAACCTGGTGATCGGCGACGGCGGCCCGATTGCCGTGCCGCAGGGGTCGGAAATCACCATCGCTGCTGACGGTTCTATCACCGCGCTGAACCCGGGCGATCCGCCGAATGCCACTGTCCAGTTGGGCCGTCTGAAACTGGTGAAAGCCACCGGTTCAGAAGTAACTCGCGGCGATGACGGGCTGTTCCGTCTCACCGCGAGCGCTCAGGCACAGCGCGGTGCCGTCCTGCAAAACGATCCGACCATTCAGGTGATGCCTGGCGTGCTGGAAGGCAGCAACGTCAAAACTGAGCAGACCATGGTCGATATGATCGCTAACGCTCGCCGCTTTGAGATGCAGATGAAAGTCATCTCCAGCGTCGATCAGAATGAACAACGCGCTAACCAGCTGTTGTCACTGAGCTAAGTGCAAGAGGAAAATCTATGATCCGTTCTTTATGGATTGCCAAAACTGGTCTTGACGCCCAGCAAACCAATATGGACGTCATCTCGAACAACCTGGCCAACGTCAGCACCAACGGCTTTAAACGCCAGCGTGCAGTGTTCGAAGACCTGATGTATCAGACTATCCGCCAGCCGGGTGCGCAGTCATCCGAACAGACTAACTTACCTTCTGGTATGCAGCTGGGTACCGGTACCCGTCCGGTTGCCACCGAGCGCCTGCACACTCAGGGTAACCTGAACAAAACTGACTCCTCGAAAGACGTGGCGATCAGCGGGCAGGGTTACTTCCAGGTGCAGATGCCGGATGGCACGCTGGCCTATACCCGTGACGGTTCGTTCCAGACCGATCAGAACGGCCAGTTGGTCACCAACGGCGGCTTCCCGGTGCAGCCTGCCATTACCATTCCTGCCAACGCCCTGAGCATGACCATCGGTCGTGACGGTGTGGTCAGCGTAACCCAGCAGGGGCAGACCCAGCCGGTGCAGGTTGGTCAGCTGACGCTGAGCACCTTTATCAACGACGCAGGTCTGGAAAGTAAAGGTGAAAACCTCTACCAGGAAACTCAGGCTTCCGGTGCGCCAACTGACAGCACCCCAGGTAACAACGGCGCGGGCCTGTTGTATCAGGGCTATGTCGAAACTTCAAACGTCAACGTGGCGGAAGAGCTGGTCAGCATGATCCAGACCCAGCGCGCGTATGAGATCAACAGTAAGGCAATCAGCACTTCCGATCAGATGCTGGCCAAACTGACTCAGCTGTAATCGCAGTAATGTAAACCAGCCGGGTTCGCCCGGCCCTTAATAAAAGACCTTCTGATTATTAAAGGTAGTGATTCCATGGCGAAGCAAATCTCAATGCCTGGACGTTTGTTGGTAGCCATGCTGCTCCTGACGCTTAACGGTTGTGCTTTAGTTCCACGTAAGCCACTGGTCGAAGGCTCGACAACGGCCCAGCCGCTGCCTGCTTCGCCGCCGGTGGTTAACGGCTCCATTTTTCAGGGCATCATGCCGATGAACTACGGCTATCAGCCGCTGTTCGAGGATCGTCGCCCACGTAACATTGGCGATACGCTGACCATTACCCTGCAGGAAAACGTCAGTGCCAGTAAGAGTTCAACCGCGTCTGCCGGACGTGATGGCAGCGCCACAGTGGGTCTGACCGCTGTGCCAAGTGCGCTGACCGGCCTGCTGGGTGGTGATAAAGCCACGCTGGATGGCAGCGGCAAAAATACCTTTGCAGGTAAGGGGGGCGCTACGGCGAACAACACCTTTACCGGCACCATCACCGTTACCGTGAATCAGGTATTGCCGAACGGCAACCTGAAAGTGGTCGGTGAGAAACAGATTGAGATTAACCAGGGTACGGAATTCATCCGTTTCTCGGGCGTGGTTAACCCACGCACCATCAGCGGTAGCAACAGCGTGGTTTCGACCCAGGTGGCGGATGCACGCATTGAATACGTCGGCAACGGCTATATCAATGAGGCACAGACGATGGGCTGGCTGCAACGGTTCTTCCTGAACCTGTCCCCATTCTAAGAGGTTACTATGCGTAGAATTCTTCAACTCACCCTGCTGCTGCTTGCTTCTGTCAGTACACTGGCGAATGCAGACCGCATTCGCGACCTGACAACTGTAGGCGGCGTGCGGGATAACTCCCTGATCGGTTACGGTCTGGTGGTGGGACTGGACGGTTCCGGTGACCAGACAACCCAGACGCCTTTTACCACTCAGAGCCTTAACAACATGTTGTCCCAGCTGGGCATTACCGTCCCGAGCGGGACTAACATGCAGCTGAAAAACGTGGCGGCGGTGATGGTTACCGGAAAACTGCCCGCATTTGGGCGTCAGGGGCAGGTGATTGACGTGGTCGTTTCCTCGATGGGGAACGCCAAAAGCCTGCGCGGCGGTACGCTGCTGATGACCCCGCTGAAAGGCGTGGATAACCAGGTCTATGCGCTGGCGCAGGGTAACATTCTCGTGGGTGGTGCCGGAGCTTCTGCCGGTGGCAGCAGCGTGACGGTTAACCAGGTAAACGGCGGCCGCATTACCGGGGGCGCGACCATCGAGCGTGAACTGCCTAACAACTTCGGCACCAGCAACGTGCTTAACCTGTTCCTGAACGATGAAGATTTCAGCATGGCGCAGCGTATCGCCGACGCTATCAACGCGCGCAGTGGCTACGGTTCTGCGCAGGCAATTGATGGCCGTACCGTGCAGGTGCAGGTTTCCGCCAACAGTACCTCACAAGTGCGTCTGCTGGCTGATATCCAGAACATTGACGTGTCCGTGCCGATTCAGGATGCGAAAGTCATTATCAACTCACGTACCGGCTCGGTAGTGATGAACCGTGAAGTGATGCTCAGCTCCTGTGCGATTGCTCAGGGCAACCTGTCGGTTACCGTCAACCAGTCGCAGAACGTCAGCCAGCCGAACACGCCGTTTGCCGGTGGACAGACTGTGGTGACGCCGCAGACGCAGATTGACCTGCGCCAGAGCGGGGGATCGCTGCAAAGCGTCAATGCCAGCGCCAACCTGAACAGTGTGGTCCGTGCGCTGAACGCGCTGGGGGCGACGCCAATCGACCTGATGTCCATCCTGCAGTCAATGCAGAGTGCAGGCTGTCTGCACGCCAAACTGGAAATAATCTGATGAGTGATACCCAGTCTCTGATGAATGCAGCTTACGACAGCCGCTCACTCAACAACCTGAAACGTGAAGCCAGCAAAGACCCGAAAGCGCACGCGCGGGAAGTGGCAAAACAGGTGGAAGGGATGTTTGTACAGATGATGCTGAAGAGCATGCGCCAGGCGTTGCCGCAGGATGGTCTGCTGAGCAACGATCAAACCAAGCTCTACACCTCGATGTACGATCAGCAGATTGGGCAGCAGATTGCGGCCAAAGGACTGGGGCTGGCCGACATGATGGTCAAGCAGATGGAGCAGGCACAGGTACCGGATGAAAAAGCCGGAACCGTGCCGATGCTGCTCGACAAGAACTTTATCAACACGTTGCCGCCGCTGGCTATGGAACAGGTGGTGCGCAAAGCCGTGCCCCGCCTTCCTTCAGCCGATACGCCTCTGAGCGGTGACAGCAGCGATTTTATTGCTCAGCTCTCGCAACCTGCGCAGATGGCTAGTGCGGAAAGCGGCATTCCCCATCACCTGATCCTCGCCCAGGCCGCGCTGGAATCAGGCTGGGGACAACGTCAGATCCTCACTGCCCAGGGCAAGCCGAGTTACAACGTGTTTGGCATCAAGGCGACGGGTAACTGGCAGGGTAAAACCACCGAAGTGATGACCACGGAATATGAAAATGGCCAGGCGGTAAAAGTGAAGGCTAAATTCCGCGTTTATGACTCCTATTTCGATGCGCTGAATGATTACGTCAAAGTGATCGGCAATAACCCGCGCTACTCCGCGGTGACCACGGCAGCAACACCTGAGCAGGGCGCTAAAGCCTTGCAGGCAGCGGGTTATGCTACCGATCCGAAGTACGCGCAGAAGCTGGTAGGAATGATTCAGCAATTCAAAAGCATGGGGGAAAAAGTGGTCAAAGCTTACTCCCAGGATATTGGCGATTTGTTCTGATTTATCGCTCAAGTTTGTCCCGGTTGAACCGATAACTGTTACAGGCCGGATTTGTGTTAAAGCAGACCGGCAACCGATTGTTAATGCCGGCCCGTGCTGAGTCAGGGTTAAAAAGGAACCGACATGTCTAACTTAATTAATACCGCTTTAAGCGGGATAAACGCCGCCTCGGCTGCGTTGAATACCACCGGTAACAACATCAGTAATTACAGCGTGGCCGGCTATTCACGTCAGACCACCATTCTTGCCCAGGCCAACAGTACGCTGAGCGGGACTAACTACTACGGTAACGGCGTTTCCGTTGCCAGCGTTAACCGTGAGTACGATGCGTTCATCACCAACCAGCTGCGCTCTGCCAGCACCATGTCCAGCGCGATGACCACGCAGTACAGTCAGCTGTCGAACATTGATGATATGTTCTCCAGCACCACCAACACGCTGTCGACCAACATGCAGGACTTCTTCTCCTCTATCCAGACGCTGGTGAGCAACGCGGACGATCCTTCCGCACGCCAGGCCGTACTGGGACAGGCGAATGGCCTGGTTAACCAGTTCCAGGTGACGGATACTTATCTGAAAAACCTGGAAAGCAGCCTGAATACTTCTGTCACCTCAACGGTGGATCAGATCAATGGTTACGCCAAGCAGATCGCTAACGTTAACCAGCAGATTGCCAAGCTGAAAGGTGCGGGCGACGGCAGTGCGCCAAATGCTCTGCTGGATCAGCGTGATCAGCTGGTCAGCAACCTGAACCAGCTGGTCGGCGTTTCCGTCAGCCAGCAGGACGGCGGCAGCTATAACATCACTATCGGCAACGGTATCAGCCTGGTGCAGGGTGACAGCTACAACACTCTGGCTGCAGTGCCTTCCAGCGCCGATCCAACCCGGACCACCGTCGCCACGGTGGATAAAACCACCGGTGCGACCACTGAAATTCCTGAGAAACTGCTCACCACCGGTTCGCTGGGCGGTCTGCTGGCCTTCCGCACCGATCTGGATAACACCCGCAATCAGCTGGGACAGATGGCGTTGGGTCTGGCGAGCAGCTTCAACGCCCAGCACGAAGCGGGCTATGACTCCAACGGTGATGCGGGAGAAGCTTTCTTCAGCTATGGCAGCCCTTCAGTAACGACCAACACCACGAATAAAGGTACGGCATCGATGACTGCTGCCGTGACCGATGCCAGCCAGGTGCAGGCATCCAACTATAAAGTGAGTTACGACGGCACCAACTGGAACGTGACCCGCCTGTCGGATAACGCTTCAGTTTCTGCCACCTCAGGTACGGATGCGTCCGGTAACTCAACACTCAGCTTTGACGGATTGCAGGTGACCCTGGGCGGTACACCGCAGACTAAAGACAGTTTCCTGGTGAAACCGGTGGCTGACGTCATCGGCAATATGAACGTCAATATCACTGACGAAGCTAAAGTTGCTGCCGCCGGTGCCGATGATGGTGTGAGCGATAACACCAATGCGCAGTCGCTGCTGGATCTGCAGACCAAAAAGGTCATTGGCGGAGCCAGCACCCTGACTCAGGCTTATGCCAGCATGGTGGCGAATATCGGTAACAAAACCAGCACTCTGGAAACAACCAGCACCACCCAGAGTAACGTCGTGACGCAGCTGACCAATCAGCAGCAGTCCGTATCGGGTGTTAACCTGGATGAAGAATACGGTAACCTGACCCGCTACCAGCAGTACTACACCGCGAATGCTCAGGTGATCCAGACCGCCAGCACAATCTTTAACGCGCTGATCAGCGCTGTCAGCTGATCGAGCATAAGGAGTTAATCATGCGTCTCAGTACCGCCATGATCTACGATCAGCAGATGCGTGGGATTTCGACTTCCCAGGCAAGCTGGCTGAAAGTAGGTGAACAACTGTCATCCGGTAAACGTGTTGTGAATCCGTCGGATGACCCGGTTGCGGCCGCTCAGGCGGTTGTGCTCTCTCAGGCTCAGTCCCAGACCAGCCAGTATCAGACGGCGCGCAACTTTGCCACCACCAGCGTTTCTCAGGAAGAGACCAACCTGCAGCAGGTGACCAGTGTGATCCAGAGCGCGCAGACTATCGTGGTGGCGGCCGCTAACGGTACGCTCTCCGACGATGACCGCGCGTCCTATGCCCAGCAGTTAACCGGCATCCGCGATCAGCTGCTGAACCTGGCAAACTCCACTGATGGCAACGGTCGTTATCTGTTTGCCGGTTACAAAACGGATGCGGCTCCTTTTACTCAGGATGCCAGCGGCAACGTGACTTACACCGGTGGCACCACGCCAATCACCCAGAAAGTGGATTCCAGCCGGACTATGGTGACCAGCCATACTGGTGACCAGATATTTATGGCGCTGACCAGCAACGCGAAAGCAGAGCCGGACGGCAGCACCAGTGAAGCGAATATCTTCACCACGCTGAATACCGCAATTAACGCGCTGAATACACCGATTGCCGATGCTGATGATGCCGGTGTTCAGGCTTCTGCTGATGCGCTGGACAAGACTAACCGTGGCCTGAGCAATTCGCTGAACAACGTGCTGAAAGTGCGTTCTGAACTGGGTACCCAACTGAATGAGCTGAGTAATCTGGATGCGAAAGGCGACGATACAAAAGTGAACCAGGCAACCCAGATGAGCAACCTGGTGGATGTGGATTACACCAGCGCGATCTCTTCCTATACCATGCAGCAAACTGCGCTGCAGGCGTCGTACAAAGTCTTTACTGACATGTCGAGTATGTCACTGTTCAAACTGAACTCTTAGTCAATTTTCAACATTTTTGAACGTGCTTAAACCGGGTACGTTCAGTTTCTCCCGTCACCAGCTAACCTCTGATGACGGGTTTTTTTTGCCTGCTATTCAGGGCTGATCGATGGCAAAAAAAAGCCCCGGTCAGAGACCAGGGCTTTTCGTCAGGAGTGCGGTTTATTCCGGACGGGTAGCCGGTGCCGTTGCCTGATGAGTGGCAGCGTGACCGCCAGCAGAACCTTTACCTTCAAAGTTGAAGTCAGGGCGCACCCAGTCGCTTTGACGGGTTGGCTCTGGCTGATACTCAGGTGCTGGTGCTTTAGTCATCGGTGCCGTGGCATGATGCTTGAACGCCGGTGCCACAGTGCTCTGTGCAACTGGCGCAGCAGTGACAGCCGGAGCAGCCGCACTTTCAGGCGCAGCGGCAACAGGTGCCGGTGCTGCGGCTGGTGCGCTGACTGGTTGTGCAACCGGCGCCGCAGGCGCTTCATGCTCAACAGCAACTGGCGGCACTGATTCATCGGCAACTGGCGATGCAGGTTCAGCGGCCACCGGCGCGGTTGGTTCAGCGGCCACCGGCGCGGTTGGTTCAACGGCAACAGGTGCAACTGGTTCAGTAACAACAGGGGCCGCAGGTTCAGCCTCGATCGGAGCAGCAGGCTCTTCAGCCACCGGCGCTTCCGCGACAGGTTCGTCACGGGCAGGAACCGGTGCATGAGGCTCAGTTGCCGCTACAGGTTCTGCTACCGCTTCCGGCGCGTTCAGCACTTCTTCAACCTTTTGCTCAGTTTCAGAGCTGACGTCACCGGCATTCACGCTCGCCTGCTGGCTCACTTTCTCAGCAATACGCTGCTCTTCAGCCTGCTTCGCTTCTTCCACGATCTCTTCTACCGCGTTAACAAAAGCTTCGACAGCCGGGCGGGTTTCTTCCGCTGGCAGCGCTTCTTCAGCTACCGCTTCTGCGACAGGTTCGTCAGCAGCAGAGATAACGGAAGGTTCTTCGTTAACTGGCGCTTCAATCGCATCGGTCTCATCAGTGTTTACCAGCGTAACAGCAAGCTCATTTGAAGGCTGCGGTTCGGCGATGTGCACTGGCTGAGCTTCACTCTTAACATCTTCTGGCTGCGCGATAGCAGCGGAAGAAGCTACGGCAACGTCTGCGGCAGTCTCTTCGTGACCGTAATCCGGCACGATGGATTGCTCAATTTCACTCTCATCAGTTGCCTGAGCAACAGGATAAGAGATCCATACTTTACCGGAAGCCATTTCTGGCGAAGCAGCGGCAAAGGTCAGCGGCATTGGCGACTGGTTAGGGTAACGCTCATCACGGTAGCGGCGGCGACGCTGTCCACTGACACGCAGGTGGCGTGGTGAACGACGAGAACGACGCGGCATGCTGTTGCTGTCACGATCTTCACCTTCATCGGCATCCACAGCGGCGTCAACTGCTGCTGGCAGAGCGGCTGATGGCTCTTCTGCCGACGCGGTTTCTGCCGGGGCGAAAGAGCGGGCTGCAGTTTGCTCAGCCGTTTCGATACGCACTTTCTGGTTCAGCTGGCGCGGCTTACGACGCGGCATTACCTGTACGTGCTCATCACTGCTTTCAACGGCTTCTTCAGGGATCAGAGCGGGATCTACAACTTTTTCTTCCTGCGCGGCCTGGCGTTTATCTTCCGGGCGACGACGCTGGCGATCGCCACGGCGTGACTGCTGCGGCTGTTGCTCACGGGACTCCTCGCCTGGCTGAAGATCTTCGCGTGGTCCAGCCTGAGCAACGTTGTTACGTTTATTACGACGGTTGTCTTCACGGCCTTCAGCTGCCGGATCCTGGTCGCGTACCATTCGCTCATTACGGTTGCTGTTGCGGTCGTTACGAGAGCCGCGCTCATTACGCTCACCACGTTCGCTACGTTCATTACGATCGCCGCGTTCGTTACGCTCGTTGCGGTCATTACGTTCGTTACGATCTGCATTACGGCTGTCAGAACGTTCGCTGCGGTCACCGTAACGCTCACCACGCTCACCGTTATTACGGTCGCGGCGGTTGTTCTGGCGGCGGTTATTGCGGCGCTCACTGCGTGGTGCAGCAGCTTCCGGCGCTTTCTCTTCCACCACGGCTGGCTGAGGCTGTTCAACCGGCTTCTCAACGCCTGAAAACATCTTCTTCAGGCCACGGAAGAAGCGGCCCACCAGGCTTTCTTCAGCGGCTGCTGGCTCCCTGGCGCTGGCAGTGGCTTTAGCGGCAGCCGGAGCAGCTTCTGGCACAGTTTCCTGCGGAACAGGAGGTGCATCAGGCATCACGAAGGCGGCCAGAGCCGGTTGCTCAGGGCGCTTACGCTCGGCATGCTCTTCTTCCGAAGGCAGGGCCATTTCCGCTTCATGCAGCTTCGGCAGGTGGTAGCTCAGCGTCTGGGTCTCTTCGCCACTGCGCACGCGCAGTACGGAGTAGTGTGGGGTTTCCATCTGATCGTTTGGCACGATGATGGCCCGCACGCCGCCTTGACGTTTTTCGATGGCGCTGACTGCTTCACGTTTTTCGTTCAGCAGGTAAGACGCAATCTGCACCGGCACGATAGCGTGGACTTCTTTGGTGTTCTCTTTCAGCGCTTCTTCTTCAATCAGACGCAGGATCGAGAGCGACAGCGACTCATTATCACGGATGGTGCCTGTGCCGCTACAGCGTGGGCACACGTGATGGCTGGACTCGCCCAGTGACGGGCTGAGGCGCTGGCGGGACATCTCCAGCAGGCCGAAACGAGAGATATGGCTGATCTGAATGCGCGCACGGTCCTGACGGACAGCTTCACGCAGGCGATTCTCTACCGCACGCTGGTGGCGAACCGGAGTCATATCGATAAAGTCGATAACGATCAGGCCGCCGAGGTCGCGCAGGCGCAGCTGACGGGCAATTTCGTCTGCCGCTTCCAGGTTGGTGTTGAAGGCTGTTTCTTCGATATCGCCACCGCGTGTTGCGCGTGCGGAGTTGATGTCGATAGCGGTCAGCGCTTCGGTAGTATCGATAACAATCGAGCCGCCGGAAGGCAGACGCACTTCACGCTGGAAGGCAGATTCAATCTGCGATTCAATCTGATAGTGGCTGAACAGCGGGATTTCACCGGTGTAGAGCTTAATTTTGCTGCTGAAGTCCGGACGGCCCAGCGCAGCGATATGCTGACGAGCCAGCTCCAGTACCTTCGGGTTATCGATAAGGATCTCACCTATATCCTGACGCAGGTAGTCGCGGAAGGCGCGAACGATAACGTTGCTTTCCTGATGGATCAGGAACGGAGCAGGACGGCTCTCTGCGGCTTTCTTAATGGCTTCCCAATGCTTCATCCGGAAGCTTAAATCCCACTGCAGCGCTTCGGCAGATTTGCCGACGCCAGCAGTACGCACAATCAGACCCATGCCATCAGGGAGTTCCAGCGAGGAAAGGGCTTCTTTCAGCTCGGTGCGGTCGTCACCTTCGATACGGCGTGAAATACCGCCAGCGCGTGGGTTGTTTGGCATCAGCACCAGGTAGCTGCCCGCAAGGCTGATAAAGGTGGTTAAGGCTGCGCCTTTATTACCGCGTTCTTCTTTATCAATCTGGACGATAACTTCCTGACCTTCACGGAGAACGTCCTTGATATTAGGGCGGCCGTGGGAGGAATAATTGCTGGGAAAGTATTCGCGGGAGATTTCTTTCAGAGGGAGGAAACCGTGTCTTTCAGCACCGTAATCAACGAATGCTGCTTCAAGACTGGGTTCAATACGGGTGATCTTGCCTTTGTAGATATTAGCTTTCTTCTGTTCGTGTCCTGGGCTTTCAATATCCAGATCGTACAGACGCTGTCCATCCACAAGGGCGACACGCAACTCCTCCTGCTGAGTCGCGTTTATCAACATTCTTTTCATCGTAACTTACTCATTATTCTTACATTAGTGACAAAGCTACGGGCAATAGTAACGCTGGACGTGATTAACCGATGGCCCCGAGTCTCATCGCAAGTCGTCAACCTCCCGGTTGTCGCCTGCTAAGGGGCGCAAAATCTCGGCAGCCTGTTTTTCATTTGGAAAAACAGCGCTTTTAAAAAAGGGGGGAACCGCCAGTCAATAACCAGAGTGAACCAATCCCGTCTTGTCGTCCAGGCTGCAACCCGCAGCCCGCTAAATGCCTGATTACACAATACGTCTTACGCCATTGCTGCGTGTATGGGCTATCCGGCAAAATTTCTTGTTACTCTATTTTCTTGTTAGCCAGGGGTAGAAACTGGAAAACAGAAACATTATTCCATTGCTAACCTTGTGATAGCAAGGTGACTTTTCCTGCTCTGCGAAGTTTATTCCAGCTTTTCAGTCGATTTGCATCGCAATTCAGCAAATTGCCTAAAAACTGGGCATAAAGCACCGACCGGTAAGGGTCTCTGTCAGTTAAGCACAGAAAAAGAGGTGGCGCTATCCCGGCGCTCTATTTAGAATCGCCGACCATGAAAACCAATACACCTGCAGTCCGGATTGTAACTATTTCTGCCGATGAGGCAGGACAGCGCATCGATAACTTTTTACGCACGCAGCTTAAAGGCGTGCCAAAGAGTATGATTTATCGCATTTTGCGTAAGGGCGAAGTGCGCGTTAATAAAGGCCGAATCAAGCCAGAATACAAGCTGGAAGCAGGCGATGAGGTGCGTATCCCGCCTGTTCGCGTGGCAGAACGTGATGAAGAGGCGGTGTCGCCTAAGCTGGCGAAAGTGGCCGCACTCTCTGACGCAATTCTGTTTGAAGATGATTACATCCTGGTGATGAACAAACCTTCAGGGACGGCGGTGCATGGTGGCAGCGGGCTGAGTTTTGGGGTGATTGAGGGTTTGCGTGCGCTGCGTCCGGAGGCCCGCTTCCTGGAGCTGGTGCATCGTCTTGACCGCGATACTTCCGGGATCCTGCTGGTAGCGAAGAAGCGCTCTGCGCTGCGTTCACTGCACGAGCAGCTGCGTGAGAAGGGGATGCAGAAGGATTATCTGGCGCTGGTACGCGGTCAGTGGCCATCACATATAAAGGCAGTGCAGGCCCCGTTGCTGAAAAACATTCTGCAAAGCGGCGAGCGCATAGTGCGGGTGAGCAGCGAAGGCAAGCCATCCGAGACTCGTTTTAAAGTTGAAGAGCGCTATGCCCACGCCACGCTGGTAAAAGCCAGTCCGATTACCGGCCGTACGCATCAAATTCGTGTGCACACGTTGCATGCCGGTCATCCGATTGCGTTCGACGATCGCTATGGTGAAAAAGAATTTGATTCACAACTGGCGGGCACCGGCCTCAAGCGGCTTTTCCTGCACGCGGCGGCTCTGAAGTTCACCCACCCGAACACCGGGGAAGTGATGCGGGTTGAAGCCCCACTGGATGAAGAGCTGAAGCATTGCCTGGCGGTGCTGCGGAAAAATTCCCCAGCGAAGTGAGTCCTGGATCGGCTTTGATACGGGCTAAAGCCAAAACCGGACCGGAGATCGGCGTCAGTAAGGGGCAGCTTAGCCGGGATGCCGTGGAATCGTCCGTGATGGCTTGATTGCGGCGTCCATGCCGCAAACACCCGGCTAAGCTGCCCCTTACCGCCACCTGCGGACTTCGAAGCCGTTGGTGAGTTAAAACAAAAAGTTAAAGACGGCTCTTCTCCGCAGCAACGCTATAGCCAGCTTTACTGACCGTCTGAAGCGACTTACGCGCTGAACGTCTCAGATCCTGCAGCAATAACCCGTTTTTGATCCGACTTAGTTCGTATACCGAGAATTTCTAATTATCCCGCCAGCGGATCAATCCCCGCAATTCGCAGCATTTCACACAGTGCAATCAGTGGCAGACCGACCAACGTATTTGGATCGCGTCCGGACAGACGGTCGAACAGCGTTATCCCCAGTCCTTCGCTCTTGAAACTTCCCGCACAGCTCAGCGGCTGCTCTTTACGCACGTAATTAATGATTTCCTGCTCGCTCAACTGGCGAAAATCCACGCTGAACGGCTCACAAATCACCTGCAGTCTATTATTCCGACTGTCGAACAGGGCAAGGCCAGTATAAAAGATGACGCTATGCCCGCTTGCCTGGCTTAATTGCGCGCAGGCTTTCTCTTCGGTATGCGGTTTGCCGGTTATTTTGCCGTCAATAACACACACCTGGTCGGAGCCAATAATACAATGCTGCGGGAACTTATCCGCCAGCGCACGGGCTTTAGCCGCAGCCAGTCGCATCACAAGATCGGTAGCGTTTTCATCCGGTTGTGCTGCCTCATCCACCTCGGGTGCGGCGGTAATAAAGGGGATGCCCAGTTTCTCAAGCAGTGATTTTCTGAACGGCGAGGTAGAGGCTAAAACCAGCTGTGTCATCTTTTTTTCCAGAATAGATAGCGAATCAGTTCCGGACATTTTAAACTGTGCGCCGCACTGGATGCGAATATTAGGTGAAAGATGCCGTGAACCGGCCTTTTTCTTTGACTCTAAGTCGTTACAAAGTTAATATGCGCGCCCTATGCAAAAAGTAAAATTACCCCTGACTCTCGATCCGGTTCGTACCGCTCAAAAGCGCCTTGATTATCAGGGTGTTTACACCCCTGAACAGGTGGAGCGCCTTGCTGAATCGGTAGTCAGTGTGGACACTGATGTGGATTGCAACATGTCTTTTGCGATCGACAACCAGCGTTTAGCGGTGCTTAACGGTACTGCGGCGGTTTCCGTTACGCTGTCTTGTCAACGCTGCGGACAATCCTTCCCGCATCATATCCACGTAACGTATTGTTTCAGTCCGGTCGTCACTGACGAACAGGCTGAGGCACTACCGGAAGCGTACGAGCCGGTCGAGGTCAACGAGTTTGGCGAAATTGATCTGCTGGCGGTGGTGGAAGATGAAATTATCCTCGCCCTGCCTGTCGTTCCGGTGCATGATTCTGAACACTGTGAAGTGTCCGAGGCGGACATGGTCTTTGGCAAACTGCCTGAAGAGGCGGAAAAACCAAATCCATTTGCCGTATTAGCCAGTTTAAAGCGTAAGTAATAGGAGTAAGGTCCATGGCCGTACAACAGAATAAACCAACCCGTTCCAAACGTGGCATGCGTCGTTCACACGATGCTCTGACCACTACCACTCTTTCCGTAGATAAAGTTTCTGGCGAAACTCATCTGCGTCACCACATCACTGCGGATGGTTACTACCGCGGTCGCAAGGTCATCACTAAGTAATTCGCGGCCCAGCCGGCGATACTTTGACACGATTGACCCTGGCGATAGATGCCATGGGCGGGGACTTCGGTCCCTGCGTGACAGTGCCTGCGGCAATGCAGGCACTGGCCTCTAACTCGCAACTGCATCTTCTTCTGGTCGGCAATCCCGACAACATCTCGTCATTACTTGCAAAAGCTGATTCTGCCTTAACGGCTCGTCTGCAGATTATTCCTGCCGAATCGGTTATTGCCAGTGATGCCAGACCCTCACAGGCGATTCGTCAGAGTCGTGGCTCCTCAATGCGCGTGGCGCTGGAGCTGGTGAAAGAGGGAAGGGCTGAGGCCTGCGTCAGTGCCGGTAACACCGGGGCGCTGATGGGGTTGTCAAAATTATTGCTCAGGCCGCTTGATGGCATTGAGCGTCCGGCGCTGATGACGGTTCTGCCGCATCAGCAGCACGGGAAAACAGTCGTGCTGGATTTAGGCGCGAATGTGGAATCGGACAGCGCCATGCTGGTGCAGTTCGCTATTATGGGCGCGGTGGTGGCTGAAGAAGTGCTGGCCATCGACACTCCCCGTGTGGCGCTGCTGAACATTGGCGAAGAAGAGACCAAAGGGTTGGACAGTATTCGCGAGGCCGCAGCAATTTTGCGTGACTCTTCAGAAATTAACTATATTGGATACCTCGAAGGCAACGATCTTCTTACCGGGAAAACGGATGTGCTTGTCTGCGATGGCTTTGTGGGCAACGTCACGCTGAAAACCATGGAAGGCGTGGTAAGAATGTTTCTTTCGCTGTTGAAATCACAGGGCGAAGGTAAAAAAAGGGCCTGGTGGCTGACTCTGTTAGGACGGGTGTTAAAAAAACGTCTGGCTAAACGGTTCGGCCATCTCAACCCCGACCAGTACAATGGCGCCTGTCTGTTAGGATTACGCGGTACCGTGATTAAGAGTCACGGCGCGGCCAATCAAAGCGCATTTGCTGCGGCGATAGAACAGGCAGAGCAGGCGGTGCGGCGGCAAGTTCCGGAACGGATTGCTGCCCGCCTTCAAGCTGTATTACCTAAGAGTGACTGAGCGTACATGTATACGAAGATTATCGGTACGGGCAGCTATTTGCCCGAACAGGTGCGGACTAACGCCGATCTGGAAAAAATGGTGGATACATCGGACGAGTGGATTGTCACCCGCACCGGTATCCGTGAACGCCGCATTGCCGGACCGGATGAAACCGTGGCAACAATGGGCTTTCACGCCGCTGAGCGAGCGCTGGAGATGGCGGGTATCGACAAGGACGATATCGGCCTGATTGTGGTTGCGACCACGTCTTCCAGTCACGCCTTCCCAAGTTCAGCCTGCATGATCCAGCAATTGTTGGGTATTAAAGACGCCGCGTCTTTCGACCTTGCGGCCGCCTGTGCAGGTTTCACTTACGCTTTAAGTGTTGCCGATCAGTACATCAAAAACGGTGCGGTGAAACACGCGCTGGTGATTGGTGCTGACGTGCTGGCACGCATGCTGGATCCAAACGATCGTGGCACCATCATTCTGTTTGGCGACGGCGCGGGCGCGGTAGTGCTCGGGGCCAGCGAAGAGCCAGGCATCATCTCTACCCACCTGCACGCCGACGGCAGCTACGGTCAGTTGTTAACGCTGGCGCACCAGGATCGCGCGCATCAGGAACAACCTTCCTATGTGACGATGGCGGGTAACGAAGTATTTAAAGTCGCGGTCACCGAACTCGCCCACATCGTGGAAGAAACGCTCCAGGTTAATAACCTCGAACGTGAAGCAATTGACTGGCTGGTTCCACATCAGGCTAACCTGCGTATTATCAGCGCCACGGCTCGTAAGCTGGGGATGGGCATGGAAAAAGTGGTGGTGACGCTTGACCGTCACGGCAACACTTCTGCTGCTTCTGTTCCCAGCGCGCTGGATGAAGCGGTACGTGATGGCCGTATCAAGCCCGGACAGCTGATCCTGCTGGAAGCGTTTGGCGGTGGATTTACCTGGGGCTCGGCGCTGGTTCGTTTTTGATTAACAGGGTATGACAATGACGCAATTTGCAATGGTTTTCCCCGGACAGGGTTCACAGACGGTTGGCATGCTGGCCGAACTGGCTGCAGAGCATCCTTTGGTTGAGCAAACCTTCCGTGAGGCTTCAGATGCTCTGGGCTACGACCTGTGGGCGCTGGTGCAACAGGGGCCAGCTGAAGAATTGAACAAAACCTGGCAAACTCAGCCAGCGCTGCTGGCCGCATCTGTTGCAATTTTCCGCGCTTGGCAGGAAAAAGGCGGAAAGGCCCCGTCAATGCTGGCAGGACATAGCCTGGGCGAGTATAGTGCGCTGGTTTGTGCCGGTGTGCTCGATTTTGCCGAAGCTGTCAGGTTAGTAGAACTGCGTGGCAAACTGATGCAGGAAGCTGTTCCTGCGGGCACTGGCGCTATGCAGGCAATTATTGGCCTGGATGATGCAGCGATTGCTAAAGCCTGTGCAGAGTCTGCGCAGGGACAGGTAGTTTCACCTGTTAATTTCAATTCGCCAGGTCAGGTTGTGATTGCCGGGAACAAAGAAGCGGTAGAGCGTGCTGGTGCAGCCTGTAAGGCCGCCGGAGCAAAACGTGCTCTGCCACTGCCGGTCAGCGTGCCGTCGCACTGCGCGTTGATGAAGCCAGCCGCCGATAAACTGGCGGTGGCGCTGGAAAAACTGACTTTCAACGCCCCGGCATTCCCGGTGGTGAATAACGTTGATGTCAAATGCGAAACCTCACCAGAGGCCATTCGCAGCGCGCTGGTTCGCCAGCTGTACAGCCCGGTTCGCTGGACTGAGTGCGTGGAATTTATGGCAGGCCAGGGCGTGACGTCGCTGCTGGAAGTCGGCCCTGGTAAGGTGCTGACCGGCCTGACCAAACGTATTGTTGACACCCTGACGGCGGCGGCGGTAAATGACCCGGCCAGCCTGTCAGCGGCGCTTTGACAAACAGACGAGGATGAGAATGAACTTCGAAGGAAAAATCGCGCTGGTTACCGGTGCAAGTCGCGGCATTGGCCGTGCTATCGCGGAAACGCTGGTAGCTCGTGGTGCTAAAGTCGTGGGAACTGCGACCAGCCAGAGCGGTGCTGATGCGATAAGCAGTTATCTGGGCAGTAACGGCAAAGGCCTGCTGCTGAACGTGACCGACAGCGCATCCATTGACAGCGTGCTTGAAAATATTCGCGCTGAATTTGGCGAAGTGGACATTTTAGTCAATAATGCTGGCATTACACGTGATAATCTTCTGATGCGAATGAAAGACGATGAGTGGCAGGATATCCTGGACACCAATCTGACTTCTGTATTCCGCCTGTCAAAAGCGGTTATGCGCGCTATGATGAAGAAACGTGCGGGCCGAATTATTACCATCGGTTCCGTAGTTGGAACCATGGGTAATGCGGGCCAGGCAAACTACGCGGCAGCAAAAGCGGGTTTGATTGGCTTCAGCAAGTCACTGGCGCGTGAAATTGCGTCACGTGGTATTACCGTTAACGTCGTGGCACCTGGTTTCATTGAAACCGACATGACGCGCGCGTTGACTGAAGATCAGCGTGCGGGCATTCTGGCGGAAGTGCCGGCGGGTCGCCTTGGCGACGCGCAGGAAATCGCCAATGCCGTTGCATTTTTAGCCTCTGACGAGGCCGCGTACATCACTGGTGAAACGCTGCACGTCAACGGCGGAATGTATATGGTCTGATAATCACGAAAATTATTTGCGTTATTTGCGGTTATACCCGCAAAATAGCGTAAAATCGTGGTTGGACCAGCCGGGATTTAGTTGCATCTTTTTCACCATTTTATACACTACGAAAACCATCGCGAAAGCGAGTTTTGATAGGAAATTTAATAGTATGAGCACTATCGAAGAACGCGTTAAGAAAATCATTGGCGAGCAGCTTGGCGTTAAGCAGGAAGAAGTTGTTAACACTGCCTCTTTTGTAGAAGATCTGGGCGCTGATTCTCTTGATACCGTTGAGCTGGTAATGGCTCTGGAAGAAGAGTTTGATACCGAGATTCCGGACGAAGAAGCTGAGAAAATCACTACCGTTCAGGCTGCCATTGATTACATCAATGGTCACCAGGCGTAAGTGAGCATCTCCAGGCGGTCACTCGACCGCCTGAGTTTTATCTGAACCACCGCGTATCCTTTTTTCCCTCCCTGGAGGACGAACGTGTCTAAGCGTCGTGTAGTTGTGACCGGTCTTGGCATGTTGTCTCCTGTCGGCAATACCGTAGAGTCTACCTGGAATGCTCTTGTTGCCGGTCAGAGTGGCATCAGCCCGATCGACCATTTTGATACTAGTGCCTACGCAACACGTTTTGCTGGCTTAGTAAAGGATTTTAACTGTGAAGACTTCATCTCGCGTAAAGATCAGCGCAAGATGGACGCCTTTATTCAATATGGAGTTGTGGCTGGCATTCAGGCCATGCAGGATTCCGGTCTGGTCATTACTGATGAGAACGCCCATCGTATTGGTGCCGCTATCGGCTCCGGTATCGGCGGTCTCGGTCTGATTGAAGAGAACCACTCGTCGCTGGTTAACGGCGGCCCGCGGAAAATCAGTCCTTTCTTCGTTCCCTCCACGATTGTGAACATGATTGCTGGTCATCTGACGATCATTTATGGCATTAAAGGCCCGAGCATCGCGATCTCCACCGCCTGTACTACCGGTGTGCATAACATTGGGCAGGCTGCGCGAATGATCGCCTATAACGACGCCGACGCGATGCTGGCTGGCGGTGCCGAAAAGGGCAGTACGCCGCTGGGCATCGGTGGTTTTGGTGCAGCGCGTGCACTGTCCACCCGCAACGACAATCCTCAGGCGGCAAGCCGTCCGTGGGATAAAGATCGCGATGGCTTCGTGCTGGGCGACGGTGCGGGCATCGTGATGCTGGAAGAGTACGAACACGCGAAAAAACGCGGTGCGAAAATTTACGCTGAACTGGTTGGTTTTGGCATGAGCAGCGATGCTTACCATATGACCTCACCACCGGATAACGGCGCAGGTGCTGCGCTGGCGATGGAAAATGCCCTTCGGGATGCGCAACTGTCGTCAGAACAGATCGGCTACATCAACGCGCACGGCACTTCAACGCCTGCCGGTGATAAAGCAGAAGCTCAGGCAGTGAAGTCCATCTTCGGTGCCAGCGCGGACAAAGTCATGGTCAGTTCCACGAAATCCATGACCGGTCACCTGTTAGGCGCAGCTGGCGCGGTAGAGTCTATTTTCTCTATCCTCGCGCTGCGTGACCAGGTTATCCCGCCGACCATCAACCTGGATAACCCGGATGAAGGTTGCGATCTGGATTTTGTGCCACACACAGCTCGTCAGGTCAAAGGTCTGGAATACACCCTGTGTAACTCCTTCGGCTTTGGCGGAACCAACGGTTCGTTGATTTTCCGCAAAGTCTGATCGCTTTTGATGCTTTAAAGCCCGCTTCGGCGGGCTTTTTTGTTTTAGCCTTCCGCCTCAGGCATGTTTTCATCTCTGTACAATTTTGCACGGACATTCGGATGAATCCGGCTCGTCTTGCAGGTAATCTTGATCGTAGTGCAAAGGTCACTTAGGGGAATAAACAGTGTGGATAAATGGCGAACCGCAGGACAGCCTGGCGGTCAGGGATCGTGCGGTGCAGTTTGGCGATGGTTGTTTCACCACTGCCCGTATTCTGTCCGGCACAGTCATAGCGCTGGAAGCCCATCTGCAACGGCTTGAGCATGGCTGCGAGCGGTTGATGATCCAGCATGTCGACTGGGCTGCTCTGCGTGATGAAATGATTTTCGCCGCATCCACCCGCACCGGGGGCGTGCTGAAAGTGATCCTCTCGCGCGGAGCTGGTGGCAGGGGGTACAGTGCATTGGGCTGCGACAGACCCACGAGGATAGTTTCTCTCAGTGATTATCCAACTCATTATCACCAGCTGCGACAGACCGGCGTGAAGCTGGCCCTCAGCACCGTCCGTCTGGGTCGCAACCCACTGCTTGCGGGGATCAAACACCTCAACCGACTGGAACAGGTACTGATCCGTACAGAGCTTGAGCAGACTGATGCTGACGAGGCGCTGGTGCTTGACACTGAAGGTATGCTGGTGGAATGCTGTGCGGCGAATTTGTTCTGGCGCAGGGGCAATCAGGTCTTTACCCCCTGTCTGGCCGGGTCGGGCGTCAGCGGAATTCAGCGCCAGCGGGTCATTCAGCTGCTGCGGGAGCAGGGCACAGAAGTGGCCGAAGTCAGAGCGCCGGCCGAAGTGCTGGCTACTGCAGATGAAGTGTTTATCACCAATGCGTTGATGCCGGTCCTGCCGGTTTACCAGATTGAACAGCACACATACAGCTCCAGACAATTATTTAACCTGATACGCCTCCAGGACGATTAACAGGGATTTTTTATGACAGCAAAAAGAAAAGTTTTCACCGGGATTATCGTCCTTATCTTGGCGGGCATAGCCTTCAGCTACTGGCAGATTAAACAGTTTGCTGCTGTGCCGTTATCCATTGAGAAAGAAACTATCTTTACGCTGCCCGCCGGTTCCGGCCGGGTTGTGCTGGAAGCCGAACTTAACCGGCAGAAAATCGTGCCGAAAACCATCTGGTTCGGCTGGCTGCTGAAGCTGGAACCGGAGCTGGCGAAGTTCAAGGCGGGTACCTATCGTTTTAACCAGGGCATGACCGTGCGGCAGATGCTGGAACTGCTGGCCAGCGGCAAAGAAGCGCAGTTTCCGGTACGCTTTGTGGAAGGCACAAAGATGCAGGAATGGCTGACTGAACTGCGTGCCGCACCCTACATCAAACACACGTTGACTGATGATAAACTGGCGACGGTGGCCACTGCGCTGAAGCTGCAGGAGCAGGATGTTGAGGGCTGGTTCTATCCCGATACTTACTCTTACACTGCCAACACTACCGATGTGGCGATCCTGAAGCGCGCCCATGAGCGGATGACAAAACTGGTCGATACGCTGTGGCAGAATAAAATGGAAGGCCTGCCATATCAGAACAAGAACGATATGGTAACCATGGCATCAATCGTCGAGAAAGAGACCGCGCTCAGTGATGAGCGCAGCAAGGTTGCCTCGGTATTTATCAATCGCTTGCGGCTTGGCATGCGCCTGCAAACCGATCCTACGGTGATCTACGGCATGGGCGACAGCTACAAGGGCACGCTGACGCGCAAGGATCTTGAGACGCCGACCCCTTATAACACCTACGTGATTGCGGGGATGCCGCCCGGGCCGATAGCGATGCCGGGTAAGGCCTCACTGGAAGCCGCAGCACAGCCGGTTAAAACAGATTTTCTCTATTTCGTGGCCGATGGCAAAGGCGGGCACACGTTCACCACTAATCTCGCCAGCCACAATAAAGCGGTACAGGCATGGCGCCTGGCGCTGAAGGAAAAAAATGGACAGTAAATTCATCGTCATTGAAGGTCTGGAAGGTGCGGGTAAAACCACGGCGCGTGATGTGATCGTTGCCACGCTGCATGAGCAGGGGATCGCTGATATCGTGCTGACCCGTGAGCCGGGCGGCACGCCGCTGGCAGAGAAGCTGCGCGATCTGCACAAACAGGGCATCGAAGGCGAAAGAGTCACTGATAAGGCCGAGTTGCTGATGTTGTATGCCGCACGTGTCCAGCTGGTTGAAAATGTGATTAAACCGGCTCTTGCGCGTGGCGCATGGGTGGTGGGCGATCGTCACGATCTCTCCTCACAGGCTTACCAGGGGGGAGGTCGGGGTATGGACAGCGAGCTGATGAGTCAGCTCAGAAAAAGCGTGCTGGGCGATTTTTCCCCTGATATTACCCTGTATCTGGACGTGACGCCGGAGATCGGCCTGCAGCGTGCCAGAGCCCGTGGCGAACTGGACCGCATTGAGCAGGAATCATTGAATTTCTTCACCCGTACCCGCGAACGCTATCAGGCACTGGCCGCGAAAGATGCACGCATCAAAACTATCGATGCCACGCAGTCCATAGAGCAGGTGACTGAGGCTATCCGGCAAACCATGATGCAGTGGCTGCAGGCACTGCGATGATCTGGTATCCGTGGCTGAACCAGCCCTATCGCCAGATTATTGGTCAGCATCAGGCAGGACGCGGACACCATGCGCTGCTGCTGCAGGCGCTGCCCGGTATGGGTGATGCCTCGCTGATGTGGGGGATCAGCCGCTGGCTGATGTGTCAGGAGAGGGACGGGCTGAAAAGCTGCGGTGAGTGCCACTCCTGTCAGCTGATGCAGGCCCATACCCATCCGGACTGGTATGCACTGGAAGCGGAAAAGGGCAAAAGCTTACTCGGGATTGATGCCGTGCGCAGCGTGACAGAAAAGCTTTATCATCACGCGCAACAGGGTGGGGCGAAGGTGGTCCTGCTGCCCGATGCGGCTCAGCTGACCGAAGCCGCAGCCAACGCATTATTAAAAACTCTGGAAGAGCCGCCGAAAAACACCTGGTTTCTGCTCAGCTGTCAGGAGCCATCACGACTACTGGCGACCCTTCGCAGCCGCTGCCTGAACTTTCATCTGGCGGTGCCGGATGAGACGCAAAGCCTGGCCTGGCTGCAAAAGCAGGCGAATGTGACAGAGCAGGACGGACTGAGCGCGTTACGTCTGAGTGGCGGCGCACCGGCGGCGGCGCAATCGCTGCTGGAGGAGAAAAGCTGGGCGGCTCGTCAGGCTTTGTGTCGCGCACTGCCCACGGCACTGCGTGGGGATATGTTATCCTTGCTGGCCGTGCTTAATCACGATGATGTCCTGCAGCGCACCGGCTGGCTGTGTGCCCTGCTGGTGGATGCCATGAAGTGGCAGCAGGGAGGCGGACAGTTTATTGCCAATATCGATCAACAGGCGCTGATTGCTGACATGGCGATGCAGCTTCCCGGTAGCGCCCTGGATGAGAGCGTGCGCCAGTGGATAACCTGCCGGGTACGGCTGAATGTGGTCGCTGTTAACCGTGAATTATTACTGACCGACCAGTTGCTGAGCTGGGAGCAGATGCTGCATACCCCGCTGGCCGGTTAACCTGATTAGAGAGTCGTTATGTTTTTAGTGGATTCACACTGCCATCTTGATGGTCTGAATTATGAAAGTCTGCATCAGGACGTCAGTGACGTACTGGCCAAAGCCGCCGCGCGTGAAGTGAAATTTATGCTGGCAGTTGCCACCACGCTGCCCGGCTATAAAGCCATGACTCAACTGATTGGCGATCGTCCCAATGTGGCTTACTCCTGTGGCGTTCACCCGCTTAATCAGGAACAGCCGTATGATTTTGCTGAACTGCGACAGCTTGCTGCCGACGAGCATGTGGTGGCGATGGGCGAAACGGGCCTTGATTACTTCTACCAGAAAGAGACCAAAGCGCAGCAGCAGGCCTCTTTCCGTGAGCATATCCGCATCGGCCGTGATCTGAACAAGCCGGTCATTGTGCACACGCGCGACGCTCGTGAAGATACTCTGACTATTTTGAAAGAAGAGCAGGTTGAAGGGTGTGGCGGCGTGCTGCACTGCTTTACTGAAGACCGTGAAACGGCGGAAAAACTGCTGGATATGGGCTTTTACATCTCGTTCTCCGGTATTGCCACCTTCCGTAATGCTGAAACTATCCGCGAAGCTGCACGCTATGTGCCTCTGGATCGTATGCTGGTGGAAACTGATTCACCGTATCTGGCACCGGTTCCGCATCGCGGTAAAGAAAACCAGCCCGCCTATACCCGTGACGTTGCTGAGTATATGGCGGTGGTCAAAGGCGTCAGCATTGAGCAACTGGCAGCAGCTACCACGGAAAACTTCTCCCGCCTGTTTCACGTGCCGATGTCCCGCCTGACCGACTAAAGGTTTTATTTTTTAGCTCGTAATTAATCAAAGTAAATCGTAAAGTGCATCGCCCAAATTTGGGCGGTGTGGTTTTTTATTGCTCAAAAACTGGCGATTTGTCGACAGATAAGCTACGGATCTGGAGGATGTTGAGTGAAACGTGATACCCATCAAACTAATTTAAGCTGATTTATTTTACAGTCCGTAATAAATACTGAGGGCGCCAAAACGCTCCAATCATAACGGGATCCTCCCCCCGTTATCACGCGCACCGCGCGTAAAAAAGCACTCATACTCAGGAGCACCATAACTATGTTTAAAAATGCTTTTGCCAACCTGCAGAAGGTCGGTAAATCGCTGATGCTGCCGGTTTCGGTACTGCCGATCGCCGGTATCCTGCTGGGCGTCGGCTCAGCGAACTTCAGCTGGCTGCCAGCCGTGGTTTCCCACGTGATGGCCGAGGCGGGCGGTTCTGTGTTTGCCAACATGCCGCTGATCTTCGCGATCGGCGTGGCGTTAGGTTTCACCAATAATGACGGCGTGTCCGCGCTGGCTGCAGTGGTGGCATACGGCATCATGGTGAAAACCATGGCGGTGGTGGCTCCGCTGGTGCTGCATATGCCTGCCGGGGAAATTGAAGCGAAGCACCTGGCCGATACCGGCGTGCTGGGCGGGATCATTGCCGGTTCGATAGCCGCGTACATGTTCAACCGCTTCTACCGCATCAAGCTGCCGGAATACCTCGGCTTCTTTGCCGGTAAACGTTTTGTACCGATCATTTCCGGCTTCACCGCTATCTTTGTGGGTGTGGTGCTCTCCTTTATCTGGCCTCCGGTGGGAACAGCGATTCAGGAGTTCTCACAGTGGGCGGCTTATCAGAACCCGGTGGTGGCATTTGGCCTGTACGGCCTGATTGAGCGTTCACTGGTACCGTTTGGTCTGCACCACATCTGGAATGTTCCTTTCCAGATGCAGATTGGTGAATTCACCAACGCAGTGGGTCAGGTGTTCCACGGTGATATCCCTCGCTATATGGCGGGTGATCCGACTGCCGGAAAATTGTCTGGTGGCTTCCTGTTCAAAATGTACGGTCTGCCCGCTGCTGCCATTGCCATCTGGCACTCAGCCAAACCTGAGAACCGTGCGAAAGTGGGCGGCATCATGATCTCTGCCGCGCTGACCTCGTTCCTGACTGGTATCACCGAACCAATCGAATTCTCATTTATGTTTGTGGCGCCGGTGCTGTACGGCATCCACATCCTGCTGGCCGGTCTGGCTTTCCCAATCTGTATCCTGTTGGGCATGCGTAATGGCACCAGCTTCTCACACGGTCTGATCGACTTTATCGTGCTGAGCGGCAACAGCAGCAAAATCTGGTTGTTCCCGATTGTGGGTATCATTTACGGCCTGATTTACTACACCGTGTTCCGCTTCGTGATTGCCAAATTCAACCTGAAAACCCCGGGCCGTGAAGATAGCAGCACAGAGCAGTCTGCCGGTTCATCCAACGAAATGGCCGGTAACCTGGTGGCGGCGTTTGGTGGTAAAGAGAACATCACTAACCTTGATGCCTGTATCACCCGTTTGCGCGTCAGCGTGGCCGACGTGGCTAAAGTTGACCAGGCCGGACTGAAAAAACTGGGCGCTGCTGGCGTGGTGGTTGCTGGTTCAGGCGTTCAGGCTATCTTCGGCACCAAATCCGATAACCTGAAAACCGATATGGACGATTACATTCGTAATATGTAAGCCCTGTCATCAGGATCAATGCCAGTCACTTCGGTGGCTGGCTTTTTTTTGTCCTGCACCTAACAACGGGCGCTTCTGTTAATCCCAAATCCGCAGCGGAGCTGCATGTTTCCTCAGCTTTGTTGAAGCCTTTACTCGGGGCTGAGAGAGGACTTACCCACTCAGTTTTTGCTGCTAACACCGCTCTCCCGGGCGATAAATAGAAGAAAAGTGACGAGAAGGTTGAAAGAAAACAAATATCTCGCTCATACTGCGGTAACTTAATTCGCCACCTCAGGATCAGCACTATGGCCGAAGAAACCATTTTCAGTAAAATTATCCGCCGTGAAATTCCGGCTGACATTGTGTACCAGGACGAGCTGGTTACCGCGTTTCGTGATATCTCTCCCAAAGCCCCGACCCACATTCTGGTGATCCCCAATATTCTGATCCCTACAGCCAATGATGCGGTAGCCGGTCATGAAGCGGCCCTGGGACGGATGATCGTGGTGGCAGCGAAAATCGCCAAACAGGAAGGTATTGCAGAAGATGGCTATCGCCTGATCATGAACTGCAACCAGCACGGCGGGCAGGAGGTCTATCATATCCACCTGCATCTGGTTGGCGGCCGTCCTCTTGGACCGATGCTGGCTGGCTGACACTCTGATGCGGACACACTCTATGATGCGGGCAATCGCAACGGGCTTGACGTTACTGGCACTTCTGAGCGGGTGCAGCAGCGATCGCACCACCATCAATACCTCGCAATCGTTGGTGATGGAGTCTTCGGTTCTGTCGGCGGGAATTACCACTGATGAACCGGTGATGTCAGAACATGACGGGCAACAGCGTGCTTCCTCGGTCCTGTTCAATCAGCAGGAAAAAGCGGTCACCGTGCATTACCGGTTCTACTGGTATGACGATAAGGGGCTGGAGATCCTGCCCTTCGAACGTCCGCGCACGGTCAGCGTTCGGCCTCACGACAAAGTTGAAATATCATCGCAAACGGGTAACCTGACGGCCAGTAAAGTCCGGCTGTACCTTTTTCTTTAGGAGATCCTTGCGTGGAAAGGAACATAACTAAACTCTCTGGCGTTATGCTGCTGGCGCTGATCCTCAGTGGTTGTGTCGTTAAACAGCAGCAACAGCCGCAACCTCCGGCCCCGGTGGAACCTGCGCAGCCAACGCAGCCCGTTCCTCCTCCGGCACCGCCGCAGCCGCCGGAAACGGTGCCACAGCCGCCTAAAATGCAGTCCATTAACTGGGATGCCAGCGTCACCCCGATGGTGGCACAGATGCTGAAGGCCGATGGCGTCACGCCGGGTAGCGTTTTGCTGGTGGATGGCATCAAAAACAGTACCAACGGCAGCCTGCAGCGTTCGAAGGCGACGGCAGCGCTGAACAACGCACTGAAGAATAACACCCAGTTTAAACTGGTCCCGGCCGATCAGTTGGCCACGGCTAAGCAGACTCTGGGGCTGTCAGCAGAGGACAGCCTGAGCTCGCGCAGCAAAGCAGTTGGCCTGGCCCGTTACGTGGGTGCTCAGTACGTGCTGTACAGCAATGCTGAGGGCGATGTGAAGTCTCCGACGCTGCAGATGCAGCTGATGCTGGTGCAGACCGGTGAAATCATCTGGTCAGGTAACGGTGTCGTTCAACATTGATCCCCGCTTAAGCAGGCTCATCACACAACAGTTTCCGGCGGCAAAAACCGCCGGTTCTTTTTTTCCGCTGCCCGGACTGACCGGGATGAGTGGAAAGGTTGAGCTGGAAGGGACAACATTGCTGGCGCGCTATCAAAGTCAGCAGGATCCCATCCCGGGCGTGGATCGCCGCCGCGAATATCATATTTTGCGTAAGCTCGCCGGGACGGGGCTGGCCCCTGAAGTGCATGGCTACGCGGATAACTGGTTGCTGTTGAGCTGGCAGGTGGGTGAACGTTTATCGGATGCCGGATTCCTGCAGGCGCTGGAGTCGGTGACGGAATGCGTGGCCTCGCTGCACCGCCAGAAGCTTAGCGGCTACCGTCTGTCGGTGCTCAGCTTGCTGGAGCAGTACTGGCAGCTAAGCCGCCCGGCAAGGCGACATTGTGGCTGGCTGCGGGCGCTGCGGTGGCTGCAAAAGCACGGAGAACCGCGCCCATTGCGACTCTCTCTGCTGCATATGGACGTTCATGCAGGCAATATCATCCGTGGCAGTAACGGCCTGAAGCTGATTGACTGGGAGTATGCCAGCGATGGTGATGTGGCGCTGGAACTGGCGGCAATAGCGTTGAGTAATCAGCTCAGCGACGCGCAGCAACAGGAGATGACGGAGCATTACGCTTCCCTGCAGAGGCTGGATGTCATGAAGCTCCAGCGGCAGATGCTGCGCTGGCAGCCATGGCTGAACCTGCTGGTTGCCTGCTGGTACGAACTGCGCTGGCAGAAAAGTCATGAAGAGCAATTTTTTCCGCTGGCAGAACAAGCCTGGCAGCGGGTGTTATCAGATTAAGAGGTGAAGTGTGGGACCGGTAATGTTAGACGTGCTCGGTTACGAGCTGGACGCGGAAGAGCGTGAAATTTTACAGCATCCGCTGGTTGGCGGTCTGATCCTGTTTACCCGCAACTATCACGATCCTGATCAGCTTGCCGAACTGGTTCGGCAAATCCGTGCCGCCTCCCGTAATCGCCTGGTGGTGGCAGTGGATCAGGAAGGCGGACGTGTACAGCGTTTTCGTGAAGGGTTTACCCAACTGCCTGCCATGCAGTCGTTTTCTGCGCTTAACAGTGAAGCAGAGGCTGCCACGCTGGCACAGCAGGCAGGCTGGCTGATGGCTTCTGAAATGATCGCCATGGATATTGATATCAGCTTTGCGCCGGTGCTGGATATCGGCCACGGCAGCGCGGCCATTGGCGAGCGCAGCTTCCATCAAGATCCCGTTATCGCGCTACAAATGGCACGCCATTTCATCAATGGCATGCACGACGCCGGGATGAAAACCACCGGCAAGCATTTCCCGGGACATGGTGCAGTCAGTGCGGATTCTCATAAAGAGACGCCACGCGATAACCGCAGCGAGGCGGTAATTCGCCAGCATGATGTGCAGATCTTTAAGCAGCTGATTGACGAACAAGCGCTGGATGCCATTATGCCCGCGCATGTTATCTATACTGAGGTGGATTCACGACCGGCCAGTGGCTCATCCCACTGGCTGAAAAGCGTGCTCAGAGGCGAGCTGGGCTTCGACGGGGTGATCTTCTCGGATGACCTGTCGATGGAAGGCGCGGCGATTATGGGCAGCTACGCTGAGCGCGGTCAGGCTTCTCTGGATGCGGGCTGCGATATGATCCTGGTCTGCAACAACCGCCAGGGCGCGGTAAGCGTGCTGGATAATCTGTCTCCGATCAATGCTGAACGTGTTACCCGCTTGTATCATCAAAAGACATTCACCCGCCAGCAGCTGCTTGCCTCACCGCGCTGGAAGGAAGCACACCAGGCGCTGACTGCATTGCAGACGCGCTGGCTGGAGCAGAAGGGCAGCTGAGCGGCAACCATCTGAGAGGATAGCGATGATCATCTACCTGCATGGCTTTGATTCAACCAGTCCGGGCAATCACGAAAAGGTGCTCCAGCTGCAATTTATCGATCCGGATGTGCGGCTGCTGAGCTACAGCACTCTGCATCCGAAACACGATATGCAGTACCTGCTCAACGAAACGGATAAGATCCTGCGCAGTGCAGGTGACGATCGTCCGCTGATCTGTGGCGTCGGGCTGGGTGGCTTCTGGGCAGAGCGGATTGGTTTTCTCAGTGACATCCGGCAGGTGATTTTCAACCCTAATCTCTGGCCGGAAGAGAACATGCCGGGCAAAATTGACCGCCCGGAAGAGTATGTGGATATCGCCACCAAGTGCGTCAGCAATTTTCGTGAGAAAAACCGCGACCGTTGCCTGGTGATCCTCTCCCGCAAAGATGAAGCGCTGGACAACCAGCGATCGGTCTCGGCGCTTCATCCGTTCTATGAAATCGTCTGGGACGAGGTGGAAGGGCATAAATTTAAAAATATTTCCCACCATCTCCAGCGCATTAAGGCTTTCAAAACGCTGGGCTGACCCGGCGACTTACATTGGCCAGCGATCAATCCGGATGCCCCGGGCAGCAGCGCCCAGTTGGAAGTCTGCCAGGGTCATCCTGATATCCGGATCGATATATTCTGCACTCTCATGTTCGGCGATAACCACACTGTTATCCGGAATTTTTTCCAGTTGCTGCTGCAAACGAGGATTGTGCAGGAAGGTCAGATTCTGATTAAAGCGCACCACGTAATGGTTGTCATAACGAGTAAGTTGAATGGCACTGCGATGACTGCCCCAGGTGCTGTAAAGCAGTTGAGCCAGGACTCCAGCTGCCAGCCCCACAAGCATGCCAAATGCGATGATACCCGCAACGGTCACCAGAAAAGGGAGAAACTGGGACAATCCTTTGCGCCACTGCCCGATAAACAGCGCAGGTGAGGCAAGTTTGTAGCCGGTAAAGATTAATACCGCAGCCAGACTGGCCAGAGGGATGGTGTTCAGCAGCTCCTCAAAGAACAGACCACAAACCAGCAGCAATATGCCGTGCCAGATAACGGACAGTTTCGAGTGCGCACCTGCGTTGACATTGACCGAGCTGCGGACGATCACTGCGGTAATGGGCAGACCTCCCAGAAAGCCGCTCAGCATATTGCCAATCCCCTGAGCACGTAACTCTTTATCAGGTGAAGGGGAAGGAAGCTGATTTTTGATTTTTTTCAGAGCCTCCTGGCTCAGCAGCGTTTCAAGGCTGGCGACCAGTGCCAGGGTCAGTGCAATGTACCAGACCTCTGGATTGTGCCAGGCACCTGCAAAGTCAGGGTGGACAAACTGCTGGGCCAGTTCCCGGGCTGAGTCCAGTTCCGGCAATCTGATGCGCTCCAGCGTGGCGAAGTTTTCTGGCATCAGATAGTCGCCGGCCACCACCATCATGCTCCCCCAGATAACGGCAACCAGAGAACCGGGTAGCAAGCCGATCCATTTACTGCGTTTAATCAACGGCGTCTGCCATAAATAAAGGATTAGCAGCGCACCGAGGGCAACAATGAGCGCAGCAGCAGAAAACAGCGACTGGTTATTGCCGATTTCAATGCTCATTGTGACGGGGGCTTGTTGCATGATCAGCAACAGGCCGATAGCGACCATCATCCCCTGAATAACTGAACCTGGAATAAGACCGATCCAGCGACCAGCGCGCAGAATACCCATCGCGACCTGCATAAATCCGGCCAGCACCATTGCGACCAGTACCAGCGAAAATGACTCAAGGGTTGCCATAGCGCCGGTAATGATAGTAACCAGCCCGGCAGCCGGACCGCTTACGGCAAATTTCGATGGGCTGAGCAGGGTCACAACCAGGCCACCAATGACGCCGGTCAACAGCCCGACAAAAGGTGGCAGATCGCAGGCCTGTGCGATACCCAGGCTGAGCGGAAGCGCAACCAAAAAAACCACCGTTCCGGCAAGAATATCTTTACGTAGATCCTTTATTGTCATTATCACTAATTCGTTCCTTCATGAATGAGTTGTTTTAAATGCCCACTATGGAGATCGTAAACACAGCCATAGATATCCAAATCTTGCTTTTTAATAAATGCTTCCCTGACCAGACTACATTGCAGCAGATGTGAAAACTGACAGAGAACATGATATTCAACAATGTGATCAAATGAGGTGTTTTCATCCTCATGATCAATATTAACGTAATCCTGCAATGACTGATGTAACTGCACTAAACGACGTGTCAGAGCCGAGTCCTCTCCGGAGGAGATGGGCGGTTTTTTAAGCGCAGCTTTGACGCCACCACAACCATAATGCCCGCAAAGAACAATGGCTGTGACCTGAAGATGGAGCAGCGCATATTCCAGAACGCTCATCAGGCTGTCATCCTCTTCTAGCACCATATTGGCAATATTGCGATGGACAAAGAGTTCACCAGGCTGAGCGCAGGTCAGGACTTCGGCCGGAACCCGGCTGTCAGAACATCCGATCCACAAAGCCTGTGGTTGCTGGCCAGAAACGTGATTTAAAAAAAATTCAGGATTCCGTCTTTTTTGCTGTTTTGCCCAACTCCTGTTGCGGACCAGCAGCGTATTGAGTATTTCCATAATTTTTCGCTTTTAAACAGGTAATATTGGTTTATAAAACTTACATATTCCACTGAGTTGTTATTTTAAACTGATAATACAGAGTGTGATTTTGTATAAGGTACGTGAAAATATCGGTAAGGCTGTTGTGATGGCGATGTTAAAGATGAAATCTTAAGGAAATCTTAAGAAAAAACCTGAGGATATTATCAGGGCGAGTTTTAATATCCATCCTTTATATTTTCGTTAAAAGGTATTGTTTTAATTATTGGCTATATTAATTTTTTTGTTTTGAACTCTTCTGAATTAATTAGGACTAAAGTAGGGGGCTTTTTCCATTAATATCTGTTCGGACCTTATTCCTGTGAGAGTAATTAGCTCATTCCCGGGTAATTGCAACTTTCACGTACAGTTTGAACTGGGACTCGTTTCGTCAATTTCTGAGTGAGGGGGAAGGGAATAAACGTCACAAACCAGCAAGACAGCGGGTGTTGATTTAGATCAATTTAAACAGGACTGAAGATTTTCCCCGTGCTATTCTGCCAGCAGATAGCGAATTAACTCGCCAACCCTATGTTAATTAAGGATATTAACTTAACCTTAAATTAACGATTGGTTTACATTTTTAAGGGGGTCAATTGACTACACCAATGAAGAGAATTGTGATTGTCGGCGGGGGGGCCGGAGGGCTGGAGCTGGCTACGCAGCTGGGCCATAAGTTGGGTCGCAAAAAGAAAGCAGAAATCACCCTGGTGGATCGCAATCACAGCCACCTGTGGAAGCCTTTGCTGCATGAAGTGGCTACCGGATCGCTGGACGAAGGGATCGATGGTCTGAGCTATCTGGCTCATGCGCGTAATCACCATTTCCAGTTCCAGTTAGGCACGCTGACCGACATCAATCGCGAAGGCAAAAAGCTCCAGCTGGCCGAGATCCGTGATGCACAGGGCGAGTTGCTGGTACCCGCGCGCGAGCTGGCTTACGACACGCTGGTGATGGCGCTGGGCAGTACCTCGAACGATTTTGGTACTCCGGGTATCAAGGACCATTGTATTTTCCTCGATAACCCGCACCAGGCGCGTCGTTTCCATAACGAGATGCTTAACCTGTTCCTGAAGTTCTCTTCCAGCGACGGTGCTCAGGAAAAGGTCAACATCGCTATTGTTGGCGGTGGCGCGACCGGGGTGGAACTTTCTGCCGAGCTGCATAATGCCGTGAAACAGTTGCACAGTTACGGCTATAAAGGACTGGATAACCAGGCGCTGAATGTAACGCTGGTGGAGGCCGGTGAACGTATCCTGCCTGCACTGCCGCCGCGCATCTCTGCCGCTGCGCATCAGGAGTTGACCAAGCTGGGCGTGCGCGTGCTGACCCAGACTATGGTCACCAGCGCGGACAGAAATGGTCTGAACACTAAATCTGGTGAGTTTATCGAAGCCGACCTGATGGTCTGGGCTGCCGGGATCAAAGCACCGGACTTTATGAAAGAAATTGCCGGGCTGGAAACCAACCGCATTAATCAGCTGGTGGTTGAACCCACGCTGCAGACCACCCGTGACGCGGATATCTATGCGATTGGTGACTGTGCCTCCTGTGCGCAGCCTTCTGGTGGTTTTGTTCCTCCACGCGCCCAGTCTGCTCACCAGATGGCTTCGCTGGTGCTGAGCAACATTCTTGCACAGATGAAAGGGCAGAAGCAGAAGCCTTACGTCTATAAGGATCACGGTTCGCTGGTGTCGCTTTCACGCTTCAGTACGGTAGGTAGCCTGATGGGGAACCTGATGCGAGGTTCAATGATGGTGGAAGGGCGAATTGCGCGTTTCGTCTATATCTCACTGTATCGCATGCATCAGGTGGCGCTGCATGGCTATTTCAAAACTGGCCTGATGATGCTGGTAGGCAGTATTAACCGTGTTATCCGCCCAAGGTTGAAACTCCACTAAATCGATTCAGCCAAATCAGTACAGCAGAAACTGGAATAAAAAGGCTTATGGTGCAGTCGTTATCATAAGCCTTTCGTTTCATAACCTCCTCCGCAGCCCGCCTCTAAGAACACTCTTAAAAGCATTCTCTTATGTCTGGCAACATTCATTTCGTCCTGTTTTCTTATTGTCACATTTGGCCCTGATGCGCAAAATTTAACTTACAACAGACGGCGCGTCGTGCACGCCGGGTAAGACGCTTCCGCACCGGGATGTCGGCAGAGGCGAAAATGCGCGGTAACAATGTCAGGAGGTAGTCCTGTGAATAAATCAATGTTGGCGGGTATTGGAATTGGTGTGGCAGCGGCTCTGGGCGTGGCTGCCGTAGCGAGCATGAATGTGTTTGACCGCAGTCCACAGTATGCGCAGGTGCTGTCAGCCACTCCAATCAAAGAAACGACTAAGAATCCTCGTCAGGAGTGCCGGAACATTACCCTGACTCATCGCCGTCCCGTTCAGGATGAAAACCGCATTGCCGGTTCCGTGCTGGGTGCTGTCGCCGGTGGCGTGCTTGGTCACCAGTTTGGTGGCGGACGCGGACGCAGCGTGGCGACCGTAGCCGGTGCGCTGGCAGGTGGTTACGGCGGTAATCAGGTGCAGGGCGCGATGCAGAACAATGATACCTACACAACTACCGAGCAGCGTTGTAAAACCGTTTACGACAAGCAGGAAAAAATGATGGGTTACGATGTGACCTACAAAATTGGTAGCCAGCAGGGCAAAATCCGCATGGATAATGACCCGGGCACCCGCATCCCGCTGGACAGCAACGGTCAGCTGGTGCTGAATAACCAGGCCTGATTAAAAAAAAGCGGCGATTAGCCGCTTTTTTTATGCGTTACGTTTAAAAGCAGGCGCTGCAGGCACCGCAAATACTAAACAGTGCAGGCGCGGGGGGCGCTCATAAAGACGCAAAAAACGCCGTCCATGGCAGCTCGACTCAGGCCGTCCCTGGCCTGTAACTCTCGCTTCAGAGATCTCAGTAAAATCAAGCCGCGTTAGCCAGCACCTGAGCCATAAAGTCCCGTACCCACTTCATTCGCACCTTCCGCTCCGCCAGATCGAGGATAAACTTCAGTCGCGTTGGGCCATCCAGTCGCCAGTGCTGCGGTTCTTTCTGCAGCAGGCCAATCAGCCAGCCCGGATCGGCTTTGTTCTTCTCGGCGAACTCGATAAATCCGCCTTTCTCACTGGCTTCCACGCGGCGGATGCCAATTTTGCGTGCGGTTAAGCGCAGCGCGGCAATATCCAGCAGATTGCGGGCGGCATCGGGCAGTTGACCAAAGCGGTCAATCAGCTCCACTTTGAGATCGTCCAGTTCACCTTCTTCCTGCGCGCTGGCAATCCGCTTGTAGAACGACAGTCGCGTGTTCACATCCGGGATAAAATCATCCGGCAGCAGGGATGGCATCCGCAGTTCGATTTCGGTCTGGTTGCTGGTCAGGTCTTCCAGCGATGGCTCGCGGCCCTCTTTCAGGGCATCCACCGCGTTTTCCAGCAGCTCCATATATAGCGAGAAACCAATAGTTTCCATCTGCCCGCTCTGATCTTCGCCCAGCAGCTCGCCCGCACCACGAATTTCCAAATCGTGGGTGGCAAGAGCAAAACCAGCACCCAGATCCTCCAGCGAGGCGATGGCCTCCAGACGTTTATGGGCGTCGGTGGTCATTGCTTTGGGATGCGGGGTCAGCAGCCATGCATAGGCCTGATGATGCGAACGGCCCACGCGGCCGCGCAGCTGATGAAGCTGCGCCAGACCAAAGTGGTCGGCACGTTCAATAATAATGGTATTGGCAGTCGGAATATCGATGCCGGTTTCGATGATAGTGGTACACACCAGTACGTTAAAACGCTGATGGTTGAAGTCATTCATCACCCGTTCCAGGTCACGCTCGCGCATCTGGCCGTGGCCGATGGCAACACGCGCTTCAGGCACCAGCTCTGTAAGGCGGTTTGCGGCCTTTTCGATATTTTCCACGTCGTTATAGAGGTAGTAGACCTGGCCGCCGCGCAGCACTTCACGCAGAATAGCTTCACGCACTACCAGATTATCAAACTCGCGAACGAAGGTTTTCACCGCCAGGCGACGCGCTGGTGGCGTGGCGATAATTGACAGATCGCGCATGCCACTCATCGCCATATTCAGCGTACGTGGGATCGGCGTGGCGGTCAGTGTCAGAATATCGACGTCGGCGCGCATTGCTTTGATTCGCTCTTTATGACGAACGCCGAAGCGGTGTTCTTCATCGACGATCAGCAGACCCAGATCGCGCCATTTGATTTCGTTCTGCAGCAGCTTGTGCGTGCCAATAAGAATATCGACTTTGCCTTCACGGGCTTCCTCAAGGATCTGTGCCTGCTCTTTGGCGGTACGGAAGCGGGAAAGCATCTCGATGCGCACCGGCCAGTTGGCAAAACGGTCGCGGAAATTATCGTAATGTTGCTGAGCCAGCAGGGTGGTTGGCACCAGTACGGCAACCTGCTTGTGGTTTTCCACCGCCAGGAAGGCGGCACGCATCGCCACTTCAGTTTTACCGAAGCCAACGTCACCGCAAACCAGACGATCCATCGCCAGCGGCTGACACATATCGCTGAGTACCGCATTGATCGCCTGCGCCTGGTCCGCCGTCGTTTCGAACGGAAAACTTTCGCAGAACAGCTGATACTGCTGGCGATCGTGTTTGAAGGCGAAACCGGCCTTGGCGGCGCGCTGGGCATAAATATCCAGCAGCTCGGCCGCCACATCACGCACTTTCTCGGCGGCTTTCTGCCGGGCGCGTGACCAGGCATCGCTGCCCAGCTTATGCAGCGGGGCATTTTCATCCGCCCCGCCTGCGTAGCGGCTGATCAGATGCAGCGAAGAAACAGGTACGTAGAGCTTGGCATCTCCGGCATAAGCCAGCATCAGATATTCAGCGGTGATGCCCCCGGTTTCCAGCGTGGTCAGGCCGATATAGCGGCCGACACCGTGTTCGAGGTGCACCACTGGCTGGCCGGGATGCAGCTCTGCCAGGTTGCGGATAAGTACGTCCGGATTGATGGTCCGGCGGCTGTCCTGACGTCGGCGGCTGACTCGCTCTCCCAGTAAATCACTTTCACAAATCAGTGCGCGGTGGCGCAGGCTGTCGATAAAGCCTTGCTCGCTGGCCCCGATAATCAGGTAATGGCCTGTCTCTTCTGCTTCTTCCAGCGCGTGGACAGGTTTTGGGGCAATCTTGATGCGGGCTAACAGCTCCTGAAGCGCTTCACGGCGGCCTTCACTCTCCACCGAGAACACCACCGGGCCGCTGAATTCTTCGAGGAAACGGCGCAGTACATCCAGCGGAGCTTTGGCCTGCGCCTGTACCGCCAGATCCGGCAGAGTCTGGTAGCCGAGGTTGGTATTGGCGGCTTTCTCCGGCAGATGTTCGCTTTTCAGCTGAATACGTGGCCACTGCTTCAGCTCGCTGAACAGTTCATCGGTGCGTAACCACAGCGTTTCCGGCAGCAGCAGAGGGCGCATCGGATCGACACGCCGACTTTCGAAGCGCGCCATCACGTCCAGCCAGAAGCGGTCGGCACTGCTTTCCAGATCGCCGGTGTTCAGCAGCAGGGTGTTGGCTGGCAGGTAGCTGAACAAAGAAGGCAGAGGGCTTTCAAAAAACAGCGGCTGCCAGTATTCAATGCCGGTGGGTAGGGTGCCTTTGCTCACCTGCTGATAGATATGTTCCGCTTCGCGCCGCACATCGAAATGCTCACGCCACTGGGTGCGAAACAGTTCGATGGCCGCTTTGTCGGTCGGGAATTCGTGCGCGGGCAGCAGATTAATTGCCTCGACTTCCTCCAGCGTTCGCTGGGTGTCCACGTCGAATACGCGCAGGCTGTCGATTTCGTCATCAAAAAAATCAATGCGGTACGGCTGCTCACTGCCCATCGGATAGAGATCCAGTAAAGCGCCGCGCGTGGCGTATTCGCCGTGCTCCATCACCTGGTCAACGTGGCGATAACCAGCCTGTTCAAGCTGGGTACGCAGCGTATCGCGCGACAGGCGCTGACCTTTTTTCATCACCAGCGCGTGACCGTGCAGATAACTGTGCGGACAGACGCGCTGCATCAGCGTGTTCACCGGCAGGATCAGTACGCCCCGCTCAAGGGTTGGCAGGCTGTAAAGAGTGGACAGACGCGAAGAGATAATTTCCTGATGTGGCGAGAAACTGTCGAACGGCAGCGTCTCCCAGTCCGCAAGGCTGATAACCGGTTCGCCGGTAAACTGCTTAATTTCATCCTGCAGGCGCAGCGCGTTTTGCATGTCCGGAGCAATCAGCACTACCGGACCCTTGTGACGAGCGACGATTTCAGCGGATTCAACCGCGCAGGCGGCTCCGCTCAGTTGCCCCAGCTGACGCTGGTCTCCTGCTTTAACGGGCAGGGTGTATCTGGATTGTTCAGGCATAATCAGTCAGGCGGTCTCTTAACGACAAGGAGAGCGGGGACGTGATATCCCCGTTTCGGCTAACCGGAGTATACCTCTATTTCGGTGATTGTTGGGTGTAGTGCATCCGGGGGCGGTCAATGTTTGCCCAGATCAGCTCTTTTTCTCCGTGATAGCTATGATTACCGTCATCCCACTTCACGTAGTAACCTGCCGGAGCGCTGTCCTGTTCAAAGACGTTAACAATCATCCCTTTGATGTCGCCAGTTTTGTGTCTGACAATACTGCCTTTAGGATATTTAGTCATTTTTACCACTCCCGGGCTTACGCTTAGCCGCTATTACCACTACAGTATTACCTCCTTATCAGAGGGGTTAATATCAGTTTATGCCGATTGTTGTGGAATAATTGAGCAATTAACGGGTGTTTTTTGGGCGATATGAACTCGCCTGCGGTGCATGACGTCTTTGCTGACAAAACAATACAGCAGACTCAGCAGCTTAGAGGTTCCATAACGCGGGCCTGTCCTTTATCATCTTCGATCACTTTTTGCCATATTCACCGCCAGAAGACGGATTACATGTATCAACCTGTCGCGTTATTCATCGGTCTGCGCTATATGCGTGGACGAGCATCAGACCGCTTCGGACGGTTTGTTTCCTGGCTCTCCGCCATTGGTATCACCCTCGGGGTGCTGGCGCTGGTCACCGTGCTGTCGGTGATGAACGGTTTTGAGCATGAGCTGGAAAAAAGCACCCTTAACCTGATGCCTCAGGCGCTGATCACCAGCCAGAAAGGATCCATTAATCCCCAGCAGATCCCGGCCGACTCGCTGCAGTTGCAGGGGACATCCCGTATTACTCCACTGACCACCGGCGATGTGGTGCTGCAAAGCGCCCGCAGCGTGGGTGTGGGCGTGATGCTGGGGATCAACCCGGAGGAACCGGATCCGCTGACGCCGTATCTGAATAACGTTCAGCAGAACGTGCTGCAATCCGGCCAGTACAATGTGATCGTTGGCGAGCAGCTGGCAGAGCAGCTGGGCCTGAAGCGGGGCGACGAGCTGCGGCTGATGGTGCCTTCTGCCAGCCAGTTCACCCCGATGGGCCGCCTGCCCAGCCAGCGCCTGTTCACCGTGGCAGGGACCTTTGCGGCCAACAGCGAAGTGGATGGCTACCAGATTCTGGTCAATCAGCAGGATGCCTCGCGCCTGATGCGCTATCCGCAGGGCTTTATTACCGGCTGGCGTCTGTGGCTGGACAAGCCGCTGCAGGTTGATTCGCTCAGCCAGCAAAAGCTGCCAGAAGGGCTGGTGTGGAAAGACTGGCGTGAGCGTAAGGGCGAGCTGTTCCAGGCGGTGAGGATGGAGAAAAATATGATGGGGCTGCTGCTCAGCCTGATTGTTGCCGTGGCCGCTTTCAATATCATCACCTCGCTGGGCCTGCTGATCATGGAGAAGCAGGGCGAAGTGGCGATCCTGCAGACTCAGGGCCTGACGCGCCGCCAGATTGTGATGGTATTTATGGTGCAGGGCGCGACGGCCGGGATTGTCGGTTCGGTGCTGGGCGCGCTGCTTGGCGTGCTGCTCGCCAGCCAGCTGAACAACCTGATGCCGCTGATTGGCGCTTTCCTTGACGGGGCGGCGCTGCCAGTCGAAATTTCTGTAACGCAGGTGTTGACCATCGTCATCACCGCGATGGTCGTGGCGCTGCTTTCCACGCTTTATCCTTCCTGGCGCGCCGCCGCCGTTCAACCCGCTGAGGCTTTACGTTATGAGTAACCCGATCCTGTTGCAGTGCGACAACCTGTGCAAACGCTACCAGGAAGGCCGCGTGCAGACTGATGTGCTGCGCAACGTCTCTTTCAGCGTAACGCCCGGCGAAATGATGGCGATTGTCGGCAGCTCCGGCTCCGGCAAAAGCACCCTGATGCACCTGCTCGGCGGGCTGGATACGCCCACTTCCGGCGACGTGGTGTTCAACGGTAAATCGCTGAACGGGATGTCTTCAGCCGCGAAAGCGGAGCTGCGTAACCGTGAGCTGGGCTTTATCTATCAGTTTCACCACCTTCTGCCGGACTTCAGTGCGCTGGAAAACGTAGCGATGCCGCTGCTGATCGGCAAAGCCGCAAAGGGCGAGGCGGAAGCCAATGCCATTGAAATGCTGGCCGCAGTGGGTCTGGAAAAGCGCGCCGCGCACCGTCCTTCTGAGCTTTCGGGCGGGGAACGTCAGCGTGTGGCCATCGCCCGTGCACTGGTTAACAGTCCGCGTCTGGTACTGGCGGATGAGCCGACCGGTAACCTCGATGCCCGCAACGCGGATGCCATCTTTGACCTGCTGGGCGAGCTGAACGTGCGGCAGGGTACTGCTTTTCTGGTGGTCACCCATGACCTGCACCTGGCGAAGCGCCTTAACCGCCAGATGGAGATGCGTGACGGCCAGTTGAGCGGGGACGTAACCCTGGCAGGGCTGGTGTAATGGCGGGATCTCTTTCTCTTCTTCTGGGCCTGCGCTTCAGTCGCGGGCGCCGCCGTGGCGGCATGGTTTCGCTGATTTCAGTGATCTCCACCGTGGGTATCGCGCTCGGCGTGGCGGTGCTGATTGTCGGCCTGAGTGCAATGAACGGCTTCGAACGCGAGCTGAACAACCGTATCCTGGCGGTGGTTCCGCATGGTGAAATTGAGCCGGTGAATCAGCCTTTCACCGGCTGGCAGGCACTGTTACCGAAAGTTGAGCAGGTCAAAGGCATTGCCGCTGCTGCGCCGTACATCAACTTCACCGGCCTGATTGAAAGCGGCGTCAAGCTGCAGGCCATTCAGGTGAAAGGGGTGGATCCGCAGCAGGAAAGCAGACTCAGCGCCTTGCCTGCCTATGTACAGAACAACGCCTGGCAGAGCTTCAGCGCCGGTAAACAGCAGATTATCCTCGGCCAGGGCGTGGCGAAAAGCCTGAACGTCAAACAGGGCGACTGGCTGACCATCATGATCCCTAACAGCGACTCGCAGCATAAGTTGCTGCAGCCGAAGCGCGTGCGCTTGCAGGTCAGCGGCATTCTGGCGCTCAGCGGCATGCTGGATCACAGCCTGGCACTGGTTCCCCTGGCCGATGCGCAGCACTATCTGGCAATGGGTGACAACGTCACGGGCATTGCACTGAAAATGAGCGACCCGTTTGCCGCGCAGAAGCTGGTGCGTGATGCCGGTGAGGTCACTCACTCTTACGTCTACATCCGCAGCTGGATTGGGACTTATGGCTATATGTACCGCGACATCCAGATGATCCGCGCCATTATGTATCTGGCAATGGTGCTGGTGATTGGCGTGGCCTGCTTCAATATCGTCTCCACGCTGGTGATGGCGGTGAAAGATAAAAGCGGTGATATCGCGGTGTTGCGAACCCTGGGGGCGAAGGATGGGCTGATCCGGGCTATCTTTGTCTGGTATGGCCTGATGGCCGGGCTGGTGGGCAGCGTCAGCGGCGTGGTGGTCGGCGTGCTGGCGGCGTTTAATCTCACGCCGATTATTCGCGGAATTGAAACCTTAACCGGCTACCATTTCCTGTCCGGCGATATCTACTTTATCGATTTTCTGCCGACTGAAGTGCACTGGCTGGACGTGGCTATCGTGCTGGCGACCTCTCTGGTGCTGAGTCTGATAGCCAGCTGGTATCCGGCCAGAAGAGCGAGCCGTATCGATCCGGCCCGCGTGCTCAGCGGCCAGTAGCAGAGGTCCGAATGTATTACGGTTTTGACGTGGGCGGTAGCAAAATCGCCCTTGGGGTGTATAACCCACAGCGCCAGCAGGTCTGGAGCAAGCGCGTCGCCACGCCGAAAGATGACTATACGGCCCTGCTGGACGTGCTGGTAACATTGACCCATGAGGCAGATGCTTTCTGCGGCGAGCATGGCAGCGTGGGCGTTGGCGTACCTGGTCTGCCAGTGCCGGATGACGGAACCCTGTTCACCGCCAACATTCCTGCCGCTCGTGGTCAGCGGTTTCAGGCCGATCTCAGCCAGCGACTGGGACGTGAAGTGCGTATCGATAACGATGCTAACTGCTTTGCGCTCTCCGAAGCCTGGGACGATGAGTTTCAGGCTTACCCCGTGGTGCTGGGGCTGATCCTTGGCACCGGGGTGGGCGGTGGCCTGATTGTTGACGGTAAACCGGTAACCGGCCGCAATTATGTGGTTGGCGAGTTCGGTCATATGCGGCTACCGGTTGATGCTCTGGATGTGTTGGGCTGGGATGTGGAGCTGCCCGTTTGCGGCTGCGGTAAGCGTGGCTGTATTGAGTCATGGCTAGCAGGTCCGGGATTTTCCCGCCTGTGGCAGCGCTATAATCAGTCTGCTCTCAATGCGCCGGAGATTATCACCCGCTATTATCAGGGAGATGCACAGGCCATTGCACACACCGAACGCTATAAAGATTTGCTGGCCGTCTGCCTTGGCAATCTGTTGACGATGGTCGACCCGCACCTGGTGGTGCTGGGCGGCGGATTATCCAATTTCGATGCGCTCTTTGAGGGGCTGGAAGCACGGGTCAGCAGGCATCTGCTGCCGGTGGCCAGGCCGCCACGCTTTGCCCGGGCGCGTCACGGAGACGCAGGCGGAATGCGCGGTGCCGCGTTCCTGCACGTTATGGAGTAGAGGAGTTATGATGCGTACCCCCCGTCGCCGACTGAGACTGGCACGTTACAAGAAAACCCGACGTCAGGTGCATCAGCGCTTTCGTCAGCGCATTTTTGAACGCGACCGCAATATAGAAATTGCCCGTAATCCACTGCCCCGGGTGGTGGTGCTGACCGGGGCTGGGATCTCCGCTGAGTCGGGGATCCGTACCTTCCGCGCGGCAGATGGCCTGTGGGAAGAGCACAAGGTGGAAGATGTTGCCACGCCGGAAGGCTTCACCCGCGATCCGGCCAAGGTTCAGGAGTTCTACAATGCCCGTCGTCGGCAGCTTCAGCAGCCTGACATCCAGCCCAACGCTGCACATATGGCGCTGGCGGAACTGGAAGCGGCGCTGGGAGATCACTTCCTGCTGGTGACCCAGAACATCGATAACCTGCATGAGCGTGCCGGAAACAGTAACGTCATCCATATGCACGGTGAACTGCTGAAGGTACGCTGCGCCACCAGTGGTCAGGTACTGCACTGGCAGGAGGATGTGAAAGCGTCCGATCGCTGCCACTGCTGCCAGTTCCCGTCGGTGCTGCGCCCGCATGTGGTGTGGTTTGGCGAGATGCCGCTGCAAATGGATGAGATTTATGCCGCGCTGGCTGAGGCGGATTACTTTGTTGCTATCGGGACTTCTGGTCATGTGTACCCGGCTGCGGGCTTCGTGCATGAAGCGAAGCTGCAGGGCGCGCATACCATTGAGCTGAACCTGGAGCCAAGCCAGGTTGGCAGCGAATTTGAAGAGAAGGATTACGGTCTTGCCAGCGAAGTGGTGCCGAAGTTTGTGCACACCCTGCTGCAGAAGATCGGCAAGTAATCGATGATAGTTCGACCTTACCAGCACTGGTTCCGTCGCCTGTTTGACTGGCACGGTTCCGTGCTGTCAAAAATCCTGTTTCGCCTGTCGCTGAATCTGCTGATGTCGATTATCGCGGTGATCAGCTATCAGTGGTACGAATCACTGGATATCCATCTCACCACCGCACCCTTCAGTCTGCTCGGGGTGGCAATCGCCATTTTCCTCGGTTTTCGTAATAACGCCAGCTATGCCCGTTTTACCGAAGCGCGCACGATTTGGGGCTCGCTGCTGATCACCCAGCGTTCTCTGCTGCGGCAGATTAAAAGCATCCTGCTGCTGGATAATGCAGCCGCACGGGAGTTCGCCGCACTGATGGCTGCGTTCGCCTGGAGTCTGAAGCATCAGCTGCGACAGACCGATGCCAGCAGCGACCTGCAACGGCTACTGCCGGAGCGCTGGCACGATCGGGTGCTGAACAATCCGCTACCGGGCAACCAGATTTTGCTCTGTATGGGATTGTGGCTGGGCGAGCAGCGGCAAAAGGGCACTTTGTCAGATATTTTGTGGCAGAGCGTTGATGAAAATCTGAATCATTTGTCACAGGTGCTTGGTGCCTGTGAACGTATCGCCACCACGCCGATCCCGTTTGCCTACAGCCTGATCCTGCACCGCACCGTCTATTTGTTCTGTACGCTGCTGCCGTTTGCACTGGTCTCCGATCTGCACTACATGACGCCGCTGGTGTCGGTGTTTATCTCTTATACCTTCCTGTCTCTGGAGTCGCTGGCTGAAGAGCTGGAAGATCCGTTTGGCACTGATGCTAACGATCTGCCGCTGGATGCGATTTGCGTGGTGATTGAACGCAACCTGAAGGCGATGAATGGCGACTTCCCGCTGCCCGAGCCGCTGAAGCCGGACAGCCGGTTTAACCTGACCTAGGGCGCTGTTCTGCCAGTATCAGCGAGGGGGAACGTAACGCCGTCGTCTGGGGAAATTTTCCTAAAATCATCCGCTTATCATTTTTTCGCTCAAGCTGGAAAAATATTTTTTCCTCTGGCGAAACTTTTTACTGCTCCGCAGCGAACTGTTGAAGACAGCAGTTCTCTTAACCCTGATGGAGCTTTTCATGAACCGTACAAAAAAACTTTTATGTTCTGTGACCGCCGCTGCCTTCATGAGCCTCGCCCTGCCAGCCATTAATGCCGAAGCGGCGTTGCCGGTCGGTTCCCAGGCCCCTGACTTCAAATTGCAGGGTGCACTGGCGGGGAAACCGCTGACTTTCTCCCTTCAGCAGGCGCTCCAGAAAGGGCCGGTCGTGCTTTATTTCTTCCCTGCGGCGTTCAGCAAGGGTTGTACTATTGAGGCCCACGATTTTGCTGAGGCCTCTGATGGCTTCAAAAAACTGGGCGCGACGGTGATTGGCGTGACTGCCGGTAATACCGATCAGGTGGCTGACTTCTCCAAACTGGAGTGCCGCGATAAATTCGCGGTGGCTGCCGATCCGGGTGCCAAAATCGCCGCTGAATATCAGACCACGATGCAGATGCAGGGCAAAACGCTTTCTGATCGCACCTCCTATGTTATCGCTCCGGACGGCAAAATCCTGCTGAGCTACACCGACCGCAATCCAGACACGCACATTCAGAAAGCGATGGATGCAGTGAAACAATATTCTGCGTCACACGCATCCCAATCCTGATTGCCCGGTAAATCTCCAGCCGACAGAGGCCCGTTATGTTAACTGCAATTTTGTCCGCCTTTTTAGGCGGCATTATCCTCAACTTTATGCCCTGCGTGTTCCCGGTGATCTCGCTGAAGGCGCTGGGCCTGCTGCGCCATCAGGGAAGCCCCTCCGGCGCACGCGCGGAGGGGCTGGCTTTCCTGGCCGGTGTCGTTGTCACCATGCTGGCGCTGGCCGGTATTCTGTTGGCTGCGCGGGCAACAGGGAACGCAGTCGGCTGGGGCTTCCAGCTGCAGTCTCCGCTGGTGATTGCTATTCTGGCGTTGATCATTCTTGCGGCTGCTATCAACCTGCTCGGCGTGTTTGAAGCCGGGCTTTCACTGCAGCGTGCGGGTGAAATCGAAATGGGTAGCAGCTCACTGGTTCGTTCGGCGCTGACCGGGGCACTGGCGATCGTGGTTGCCACGCCCTGTTCGGCTCCGTTTATGGCCAGTGCTATCGGTTATGCGCTGGTTCAGCCGCCCGCCGTTTCTCTGGCGATATTTTTCTCGCTGGCTGTGGGCTTTGCCGCGCCGTTTACGGTGGTGTCACTGTTCCCTCAGCTGGCAAAACACCTGCCTCGTCCTGGTGCATGGATGGATATTCTCAAACGCGGGCTGGCTTTTCCGATGTTGGGCGCCTGGGCATGGCTGGTCTGGGTGCTGGCCCAACAGGCGGGAACCGCAGCACTGGCGACAATCCTTGCCTGCTCAGTGCTGCTGAGCTTTACCGCCTGGATGTACGGTATGGCGCAAAAACGTCGCTTCTCCGGCAAGCCTTATAAGGTAATGTTTGCCGTCACATTGGTACTGTTTGTGGCGGTAATTGCGCCGATTTCTGCCATTATGCAACCCGGCTCATCTCTGCCCGAAGGGCAGGCGGCCCCCACCGTTATGCAAGTTAAATGGTCGCCGCAAACAGTTGCTGCGGAGCGCGGGCACGGTAGGGCTATACTGGTAGACTTCACCGCATCATGGTGCATTACCTGTCAGGTTAATCAGCGCACCACGTTGTCGACCAATACGGTGAAACAGGCACTGCTGCGCACCGGCACGGTCTACATGGTCGCGGACTCGACAAAATTCAATCCGGACATTGATGACGTGATGAGTGAGTTCGGGCAGGGCGGTTTGCCGCTGTATATTGTCTATCCGGCAGATGGCAGTGCACCGAAGGTATTGCCGCAGGTTCTGACTCCGTCAATTGTGGTCAACGCACTGGAGCAGGCAAGCGGCAAAAAGGTCTGAAAACAGGCCGGGGCTTAAAGGCGGTCAATGGATAAAACCGACACACCACGAGAGGAATGGCCAATTCTGATGGCGCAAGCGCAGGCTGGAAACCAGCAGGCATACACTCGTCTGCTGACTGCGCTGGTGCCGGTTATTCGCTCAATGGTGCGCAAGCAAATTGACGATACGGTACTGGTGGAAGATGTGATTCAGGATGTTCTGCTGGCCGTGCATCGGGTTCGCCACACTTACGATCCCGCCTGCCCATTCCTGCCCTGGCTGATGGCGATTGCGCATGCCAGAACCATTGATACGCTGCGGCGGCGTGGACGGCAGCGCCACTGGGAAGTGGCAGAAGTAGAGTCCGTAGCCCATTCGGTAGCGGTTTCTGTCACCCAGGAGCGTCAGGATCCGCGGGAGGAACTGGGCGTTTATCTTGACCAGCTTTCCACCCGGCAGCGACAAATCGTCGAGCATGTCCACCTGAGGGAAATGAGCCTGGCGGAAGCCGCAACGCAGAATAACCTGACGGTCCCCGCCGTAAAGTCACTTCTGCACCGCGCCCTGACTAACCTTCGCCGTTTTGGAGCTAAGCATGACCGATCATGATTTATTAATTGATAAACTCAGCCGCGGTGCTTCACCGGTGAAGAGAACGCGGCCAACGGGCTGGCGCGTGCTGGCGTGGATAGCGATGGCGCTGCCCTGTGGCGCGGCAGCCAGTCTGATCGTGCACAGAACGCTGAACGACTGGTCGCAGCCGGGCATGCAGTGGGCGGCACTTCAGCTGTTGCTGACATTTCTGACCGGTACGCTGGCTATTCGTAATGCCTTCCAGATGAGTATTGCCGGACGCCGTCCGCTTGGCTGGCGATGGTTTATGCCGCTGGTGGGAGTGTGGCTGGTCAGCATTCTGATCAATCTGCGCAACGCGCCTGAGACAGCGGGGCATATGGAAGGCACCAATTGCTATCTCTTTATGATGGTGGTCAGTATACCGATGATGGCGATTGTTATCGGTTATCTGCGCCAGACCCGTGCGCTGTTCCCGGTTCGCAGTCTGGCTGTGGCTGGGGCAGGTGTTGCCTGCATGGCGCTGTCCTTACTGTCGTTGTGCCATCCCATTCATCTGCACTGGCTGGACTTTATTCAGCATCTGGGTGCGATAGCCACTATCGTGCTGCTCACCATCCTCTTTGGCCGCAGATGGGTGGCGTTAAGATAGCGTTTTCAGCCAGCTGTAGCGGCCGATACCCGCTCAGCTTCGACTCCCCAGGTCTTTGTCTCCCTCCTCGCCACTGAGCAGGTGAGTTAACTCTTCGCAACGGGCAATCTGCCCGGAAACAAGAGTAAAGCGCGCCAAAACTTCAATGACGCTGCGTTTGCCTCCCTTTTCCTCCACTTCAACCCGATGATGGGTAAATACTGTGTCACCTGCGCAGGCGCTGGCGAGGACAGTAATTTGAATTCGGTGCGTCAGGGCTTTCAACAGGGCCAGATGTTCAACAAATTCATCGTAATCCAGCAATTTACCGTCGACTACTTGCTGATAGCTCCGGGCAAAATAGCGGGCAATTTTCTGCTCGTCATGTTCAGGGCTGCAGACGATGTCGCGCAGGGCAGCGGTGATTAACAGGTCTGGTTTCTTCATTTTCTTCTCCTCAGGTAAAAACAGCAGTCTACCGGGGATCATCAGGGTGTATTATCGCTATCCGGACTTCTGATACGGATGAATGGCCATAATGATTAAGGCTGAAAAACTTGAACATCCACGCCACCATATAACGCCCTGGCATGAACATGAATCAGGTCAGATATACTGGCTCAGGCAGGGTGTGATGGTGATTGAAACGCCACAGGCTGAGTGGTCGGTGATCTCGGGAGCGGTTGGCTGGTTTCCGCCAGGTTTGCGTCACAGGGCCAGAGTTTCCGGTCCTCTGACGGGAAACAGCCTCTATTTCAGCCTCCCTTTTTGCGGCCAGTTTCCGCCTGAAACCGTTCTCTGTGGGGCGGACGCATTTGTTCTGGCATTACTGGAGAGATTGTCTGGCAGCTGTCAGTTGCCCGATCGCGGGAATTATCAGGCCAACCTGATCCGGCTTCTCAGCGATGAAATCGCTCTGGCTCCGGAATTCCCCCTGCATATCCTCCTGCCTGAAGACCGTCGGGCGCGTAACGTGGCGGAGTATTTGCTGGAATACCCGGGCAGCACCCACAACCAGGCCCAACTGGCGTCAAACGCGGGGCTCAGTGTGCGCTCGCTCAGTCGTTTGTTCCGGGAGCAAACCGGGCTCAGCTTCAGCCAGTGGCGGCAGCAGGAAAAACTGGTGAAATCACTTTCCCTGTTGCTGGCTGGGGCCTCTGTCAGTGAGGTGGCTGGATGCTGTGGTTACAGTAATGTCAGTGCCTATATTGCCGTATTTCGCCAGCGCTTTGGCCAGACACCTGGCCAGTTACAGGCACGGCAAAAGAGTAACCGTAGCTGACTGGCCGCTCAAATAAGTCGCTATAGCAACTTCGCGGCCGCCAGCAAGGTCTCTCATACTCCTCTTTTTATTCCGCCTGCTGGCACCGGGGCAGTGAAAGAATGACATGAGTGATAACCCCACCAGCCAATCCCCAGAATGCGGCGCCGACGCCCAGTAGCGTCAGGCCTGAAGCCGTAATCAGAAAGGTAATCACCGCCGCCTCCCGCTGTTTTTCATCCACTAATGCCCGTTGCAGGCTTCCGGCAGTGGTGCCCAGCAGCGCCAGTCCGGCAATGGTATGGATCAGGGCAGGCGGTAACGCACTGAACAGCTGGCCGATGGCACCACCAAAGACACCCGCCAGCAGATAGAAGAACCCGGCACAGGCCGCGCCCCAGTAACGACGCCGCGGATCGGGATGGACATCCGTACCCATACAGATGGCGGCGGTAATGGCGGCAATACAAACTGAAAATCCGCCAAATGGCGCAAGCAGCAGTGAGGTCAGCCCGGTCCAGCTCATCAGCGGCGAAATGGGCACCTGATAGCCTGCGGCCTTCAGTGTGGCAATGCCTGGCGCATTTTGTGATGCCATAGTGACTACAAAGAACGGCACGCCAATCCCCAGCAGCGTGGAGAGGGTGAAGTGCGGCGCAATAAATTCCGGCAGCGCAAAGCTCAGCGGCTGGTTGGAGAAGTGGATCTCGCCCTTCAGCGCGGCTATCGCCAGCCCGGCCAGCAGCGTCAGCACGATGGCGTAACGGGGCAGGTAACGTTTCATCAGCAGATAAGTCAGGCACATGACCGCCGTCAGGGTAAAATCGAGTTTAAACGAGCCAAAAGCATCCATGCCGAAGCGCAGTAAAATCCCGGCCAGCATCGCAGCTGAAATTGCCTGCGGAATGTAATTCATCAGGCGGGCAAACAACCCGGTCACTCCACAGATGAAAATCAGCCCGGATGCGAAGATGAACACGCCGATGGTCTCCGGCATTGGTGTACCGGGCAGGCTGGTGACCAGCAGGGCCGCTCCCGGCGTTGACCAGGCGGTCAGGATCGGTGCGCGATAGTAGAGGGACAGACCAATTGAGGTGATGCCCATCGCCAGGCCGAGCATACTCAGCCAGCCGCCAATCTGCAGCGCTGTTGCTCCCGCCGCCGCGGCTGCCTGGAAGATAATTGCGGCAGAACTGGTATAACCCACCAGTACGGCGACAAAGCCCGCCACTATGGCAGGGAAAGTAAGATGTTGCAGAGCGAAGGGCGGGCGCATAGTATCTTCCATATTGAGCGTTATAGCGCACAAACTAGCACCGTGCGTTATAGCGCACAAGCACATTTTGGGTGAAAGATAAGGAGGTCCAATGGCCGAACATCCGATCCAACTGGGTCTGACCCTGAAGTCTTTACGGCTGGCGCGCGAATGGAGCCTGACCGAAGCAGCCACACGGACAGGCGTCAGTAAAGCCATGCTGGGACAGGTTGAACGGGGTGAATCCAGCCCGACCGTGGCGACATTGTGGAAAATTGCCACCGGGTTTAACGTGCCATTTTCACTTTTTATCCCCGCTGACCTGCCACAGGAAGCCTCAGAGGTGATCCGCAGCGGGAGTGCCACCGCCTGGCAGCAAAACCATGCTGCTATGAAGGTCACGCCACTTTTTCCTTTCGACCCCGGTTTACGCTTCGATATGCTGGTGATAGAGCTTGCTGCGGGCGGGTTGAGCAACTCGTCTCCCCATGACAGAGGTGTGATTGAGCACGTGGTGGTCACGGAAGGGGAGTTACAACTGGCGGTTAACGGGAAATGGCATACCCTTAATGCGGGTGAGGGTTTACGTTTTCAGGCAGACTGTCCGCACAGCTACCGCAATGATGGCGGCCAGCCGGTGAAGTTCCACAGCCTGATTCATTATCCACAAGGACATTGATCACGATGAGGGATGAAGCCGGGGCAGTCACCCGCTGCTGAACTGACCTGACGCAATATTCTTTCAGAAAAAGTTACAGATAATAAAACCTGTCATTCAGAGGGAAGGAAGATGAATAATTTACTCGACCGCTTCTTGCACTATGTTTCATTTGATACGCAATCAAAAAGCCATGTCCGCCAGGTGCCCAGCACGGAAGGACAGTGGCGGCTGGCAAAAGTGCTGCAGGAAGAGCTGGAAACGCTGGGCTTCAGTGAGGTCACGCTTAGCGAACACGGCATTGTCATGGCCACACTGCCCGCCAATGTTGACTGGCCGGTGCCGACGATTGGTTTCATCTCCCATATGGATACCTCGCCGGATTTCACCGCCAAAAATGTGAACCCACAGATCGTAGAGAACTACCGGGGTGGCGATATTGCGCTGGGTATCGGTGATGAAATTCTCTCACCCGTGATGTTCCCGGTCTTGCACAGCCTGATTGGCCATACGCTGATCACCACTGATGGCAAAACGCTGCTGGGTGCGGACGACAAAGCAGGCGTGGCCGAAATCATGACGGCGATGGTGCAACTGAAAAACAGCAATCTGCCGCACGGTAAAATCCGCATTGCCTTTACGCCGGATGAAGAGATCGGCAAAGGTACCAGCTGTTTTGACGTTGCGGACTTTGGTGCTGAATGGGGCTATACCGTTGATGGCGGCGGCATCGGCGAGTTTGAATATGAGAATTTCAACGCAGCCTCGGCGACGGTCAAAATCACCGGCAACAATGTGCATCCCGGCACGGCCAAAGGGGTGATGGTGAACGCGCTGGATCTGGCGATGCGTTATCAGGCCACGATGCCAGAGAAAGAAGTGCCCGAACACACTTCAGGTTACGAAGGTTTCTACCATCTGCACGGCATTAAAGGCGGCGTGGATAAAGCTGAGCTGCATTACATCATCCGGGATTTTGACCAGCAAAGCTTTTCGGCGAGGAAAGAGGTGATGAAGAAAATCGCGGCGACGCTGAGCAAAGATCTGCAGCCTGGCTGTGCGATCGAAGTCAGTATCGACGACAGCTATTTTAATATGCGCGAAAAAGTTGAGATTCATCCGCACATTATCGAGCTGGCGCTGCAGGCGATGCATGAATGCGATATTGAGCCGGACGTGAAGCCAATCCGTGGCGGCACTGATGGCGCGGCGCTCTCCTTCAAGGGCCTACCATGCCCGAACCTGTTCACCGGCGGTTATAACTACCATGGGAAACATGAGTTCGCGTCGCTGGATAATATGGAGAAAGCGGTGACGGTGATTATGCGTATTGCGACGCTGACCGCTGAGAAGGCGAAGAAATAACAGCCGGGCGGAATAAATCCGCCCCCTACAGGTATTATCATTCTTCAGCAGGGGGCGAATTTATTTACTGATTGTGCCCGATAATCCTGACGCGGCCTGACCTACTCTTCTTCGCTAAAATACCAGTAGCCACTGTTCACCAGCGCGGCCAGTTGCGCGAGGAATGACGGGTCGTCCAGCACGGCACCCAGCTCTTCCGCGCCCAGTGAATGCTGATTAGCCAGTATGGTCAGCGCTTCACGGTGTGGCGACTCAATCTGCTCACCGTTTACAAACACCGCATGACCAATCGACAGCACCCGCAGGCCCCCGAGGCGCAGGAGGCGATCACCCTGTTGCAGCGCATCGTAGATCTCATCTGGCTGATACGGCGGCTCTGGCGGCGCGACGTCCAGCTCATGGCGGGACTGAGAGATAAACTCACCAAACCACTGGTTGAAGTGCTCCGGCTGGTTGATCACGTCCAGCATCATTTTGCGGATACCCTCCAGCTCCTGTGGCAGGATCTCGGCCATATTTTCACGTGACGGGACATCCGGATCGCTGAAGCGGTAGCTGCCCAACTCGCGGGAAAGAACGTAGTCAGCAAATCCGCTGATCAGCTCGCGACCGTTTGGCGCACGGAAGCCCACAGAGTAGTTGATGGCGCTTTCCAGCGAGTAGCCTTCGTGTGGGAATCCTGGTGGGATGTAGAGAATATCACCCGGCTCCATCTCTTCATCAATGATCGCCTCGAAAGGTTCGACCTGCAGCAAATCCGGATGCGGACAGTGCTGCTTCATCGCCACTTTTTCACCCACGCGCCAGCGACGGCGGCCTGTGCCCTGGATAATAAACACATCGTACTGGTCGAGGTGCGGACCAACGCCACCACCCGGCACCGAGAAGGAGATCATCAGATCGTCAGTACGCCAGTCAGGGAGAAAACGGAAAGGGCGCATCAGCGCGGCAGAAGGTTCGTGCCAGTGATCTACCGCCTGAACCAGCAGTGACCAGTTGTTCTCACCAAGGTGATCGTAGCTCTCAAAAGGACCATGGCTGACCTGCCACTTGCCATCCTGATGGCTGACCAGGCGGCTGTCGACTTCGTTTTCCATCGCCAGACCGGCCAGTTCATCCGGGGAGATCGGGTCAACAAAGTTTTTGAAACCGCGTTTGAGCACCACCGGACGTTTCTGCCAGTAGCGCTGGATAAAATCGTGCCAGTTAAGATCGAGCTGATAATCCATGATGAAGTTCCTGAAACGCTGAATTTCATCGATTATAACAGCGGCAGTGCAACCCGGGGTAACGCATTTAGCTTCGGATTGCTAAGCCTGAAAGTGGTCGCATTTATTCGCCGTCGTGCAGCATTTCCTGACGTTTAAAAATGACTTCCATCCGCGCACCGCCCAGCTCGCTATTGGTGGCGATAATATCTCCGGTATACTGCTCCAGAATATCTCTTGCCACTGCCAGCCCCAGCCCCTGGCCTGGTCGCAGCGTATCAGCCCGCTGACCGCGAATAAAAATGACATCCCGTTTGCTTTCAGGAATGCCCGGGCCGTCATCATCGACAATCAGATGCAGCTCGTTATCCGTCTGGCGGGCGGTGATCTCTACAAATTCCAGGCAGTATTTGCAGGCGTTATCCAGCACATTGCCCATCACTTCCATAAAGTCGTTCTGTTCGCCGACAAAGGTCAGTTCCGGAGAAATATCCAGCGTCAGCACCACGCCTTTGCGCTGATAAACCTTATTCAGTGCGGAACAGAGGCTGTCCAGCAGTCCCGGGACGGAGTGCAGTTCACGCTTCAGCACGTTGTGATCGGCCTGCATGCTGGCCCGGTGCAGGTAATACCCGATCTGCTGAGAGATGCGGCTGATCTGTTCGAGCATAATGGGTTCGGCCTGCTCGATGGAGAGGTTACGGCCGCCACGCAGGGATCGCAGAGTGGTTTGCAATACTGCCAGCGGTGTTTTCAGGCTGTGGGTCAGATCGCTCAGCGTGGTGCGGTAACGTGTGTAGCGCTGGCGCTCGTTATCCAGTAGCAGATTAAGGTTGCGCACCAGGCTTTTCAACTCCTGTGGCGGCTTGGGATCCAGTGCATCCCGCGTGCCATTCTCCAGTTCACGCACCTGACCCGCCAGGGTGCCAATCGGCCGCAGGCTCCAGTGCGCCGCCAGCCACAGTAGCGGGATCACCAGCAGCAGATTAACCAGCAGCACGTAGCTGAACCATGACCAGACCACGTCAGAATGCTGCAGCTCTTGCGGGATAGAATCAACCACCACAATGGTCAGTGCGGGTAGGGTAGGCGTCGCCTCGTAGCGGTTGACCGCCACCGAGTGGGTAAAGGTATCGTTATTATCGTCGTCATAAGCCGTCAGCTTATTCTGCGCATCCTGATTATTGCCCAGCGCCTGACGACTGGTACCGTTATCGGTGTTAATCTCATAAAAATCAGCGTGTTTCAGCCACTCACGTTTAATCTTGTCACGGATTTCAGGCACGTCACGCAATTGCCACAACAGTTTGCCTTTCTCGTTGTAGATATACACGATCGTCGGGAAGTTAAGAGAAAACCGCTCCGGCTGGGCGATAGTCAGCTTGTCGTCCTGCCACTGAGCAAGAGTAAAGAACAGATTGCTCTCGGCACGCATCACCCGATAGGTGTTTTTATCGAAGCTGACCACATAACCCACCACGGCCACCATGCCGTAAGAGAGCGAGAGGATCAGCACCACCGCCGCTGTTGCCAGCAGAAAGCGCGCACGCAGGGAAAAGGGGGTTTTAGGACTGAATGTTGGCATCAGGTTATAAATCGAACCTGTAGCCCTGACCCCGGACAGTGGTAATCACATCTTTCGGGTATCCGGCCTGCATTTTTTTACGCAGGCGGCCCATCAACACATCGATAGTGTGGCTTTCGCGCAGTTCAGCGTCCGGATACAGTTGCAGCATCAGCGAGTCTTTGCTCACCACTTTGCCGGCATTGCGGATCAGCGTTTCAATGATGGTGTATTCAAAGGCGGTGAGTTTGATTTCCTTTTGATCGATGGTCAGCTCGCGGCGCGAGAGATCGACCTGGAAAGGGGCCAGAGTGATAATTTGTGAGGCCAGACCGCTGTTGCGACGCATCAGCGCCTGCATGCGGGCAACCACTTCTTCGATATGGAATGGCTTGGTCACGTAGTCGTCGGCACCGGCTTCCAGCGCTTCTACCTTGGCCTGCCAGCCTTCACGGGCGGTGAGCACCAGAATCGGCTGCTTCACTTCCTGACCGCGCCAGCGGCGGATCAGCGTCATGCCATCTTCATCAGGCAGCCCCAAATCGACCAGGGTAATATCAGGCGAGTGTTCGTTCAGAAAGTAATCCGCTTCTTTGGCATCTTCGGCTGCATCAACCTGATGGCCCATTTCCCGCAGCTGGACGGCGAGATGATGGCGCAGCAGAGGGTTATCTTCCACAATCAATACGCGCATAACATTATCCTTTCTGTCAGATTCAAAGGTGGCCTCAGCCTTATAGTAATCTGAAGAAAGTATAGGTTAAAGCAGATAAACAGCAGGTTAACACAGGCCGACTTGCACCGGCCTGTGTTGGGGAGGCTTACTTCAGGTCGTCAACCATCTGAACTGCACGGCCCAGGTAGTTGGCCGGGGTCATTAACTTCAGGCGGGTTTTCTCCTCTTCCGGCAGGTCAAGGCCATCGATAAAGGCCTTCATGCCAGCCGCGTCAACACGCTTGCCGCGGGTCAGCTCTTTCAGCTTCTCATAAGGCTTCTCAATGCCGTAACGACGCATCACGGTCTGAATTGGTTCAGCCAGCACTTCCCAGTTGTGATCCAGTTCATCCAACAGGCGGTCGCGGTTCACTTCCAGCTTGGAGATCCCTTTCAGGGTTGCCTGATAGGCAATCAGCGCATAGCCGACGCCAACGCCCAGGTTGCGCAGCACGGTAGAGTCGGTGAGATCGCGCTGCCAGCGGGAAACCGGCAGTTTGCTTGCCAGATGCTGCATCACCGCGTTGGCCAGGCCGAGGTTGCCTTCGGAGTTTTCGAAGTCAATCGGGTTCACTTTATGCGGCATGGTGGAGGAGCCAATTTCACCAGCGATGGTTTTCTGCTTAAAGTGGTTCAGCGCAATGTAGCCCCACACGTCGCGATCGAAGTCGATCAGGATGGTGTTGAAGCGTGCCATGCAGTCGAACAGCTCGGCGATATAGTCGTGCGGTTCGATTTGCGTGGTGTAAGGGTTCCAGGTTATGCCCAGAGAGGTCACAAAGCTTTCGCTAAGCTGGTGCCAGTCCACTTCCGGGTAAGCGGCGATATGGGCGTTGTAGTTACCCACTGCACCATTGATTTTGCCAAGCACTTCAATGCGTTCCAGCTGGCGCAACTGGCGCTCAAAGCGGTAAGCCACGTTAGCCATCTCTTTACCCAGCGTTGAGGGGGTGGCAGGCTGACCGTGAGTACGGGACAGCAGCGGAATATCGCGATACTGCACCGCCAGGTCTTTGACCGCAGAGATGATTTTGTTCCAGTAAGGCACTATCACGTCGCGACGGGCCGCTTCCAGCATCAGCGCGTGGGACAGGTTGTTGATATCTTCAGAAGTACAGGCAAAGTGAATGAATTCTGAGACAGCGTGCAGCGCGGCATTTGGCTCCACTTTCTCTTTCAGGAAATATTCAACTGCCTTCACGTCGTGGTTGGTGGTGCGCTCGATTGTTTTAATGCGCGCAGCGTCTTCCTCGTTGAAATTGGCGACAATCGCATCAAGGAAAGCGTTTGCGTCGGCATCAAATGCAGGAACTTCCTTGATCTCTGCGCAGGCGGCCAGTTTCTGTAACCAGCGAACTTCCACCTCAACGCGGAATTTCAGCAGACCATATTCGCTGAAAATACCGCGCAGCGGGCTGACTTTGTCGCCATAACGGCCATCAACGGGGGAGACGGCTGTCAGAGAGGATAATTCCATCGGTGCAACTCCTGAATCGGTTAACAAATTAAAGTGAAGACTCGGTGATACGGGATAACATTTGCTTCGCCTCACCGGCGAGACGATTGCGTGAAAACATCAGTTGCAGCCGGCCGCCGCCAACCTGGTGCCACAGCACCGCAGCGCGAATACCGGCCAGCAGGGTGGCGCGAACTTTACTCTGGATCTGCGAATTCTGCAGCACGGCAGGCGAGCCTGTGACCTGAATTCGCGGGCCCAGCGGGCTGATCACATCCACATAGATAGCCGCCATGGCGCTGAGCAGCGTATCAGAATCTAAGTCATAGTGTACCAGTTGACGGTCAAGCTGGCTGATGCGCTGTGCCAGCTCGTTCAGGGCACTTTTGTTGGCGCTGAGCTTACGTTCCAGCACCATCATGCTGAGCGTGTAGCGGGTCAGCTCTGCGCCTGCACCATGACGGCTGCTGCTGTTCAGTACCGCCAGCAGCGTCTCCAGCCCGAAACGCAAATGGGCTTCATCATTACCAAACACTGCCAGGGTGGAGGAGGGGTTCATATCCACCACGCTGCTCAGCGAGATTTTCAGCGCTTCTGGCGGGCAATGCCCCTGGTGCGCCAGTTGCTGCACCAGATGCGCAGACTGGCAGATCCCTGCCAGGGCCAGCGTAATATCGTAATAATTCTTCGCCACGGTAACTCCTGTATGCGCCAGTGTGCAGTGTTAAACCCGGACAGACTTGGCCGGTAAAAGGGTTAAAGCAGTGGCTGACGTTCTTCAATGATGCCGCCACCCAGGCAGACTTCATCACGGTAGAACACGGCTGACTGGCCCGGCGTGACCGCGGCCACCGGCTCATCAAAGCGCACTTCAAGACGATCTTCACCCAGTGGCGTAATGGTGCATGGGATATCGGCCTGACGATAGCGGGTTTTCACCGTGCAGCGCAGTGGCGCTTTCAGGATTTCACGGTCGACCCAGTGCAGCTGCTGTGCAATCAGTCCGGTGGACATCAGGCGAGGGTGATCGTGGCCCTGAGCAACAACCAGCAGGTTTTTAGCCACGTCTTTATCGACCACATACCACGGTTCTTCGCTGCCCTCTTTAGTGCCGCCAATGCCCAGCCCTTTACGCTGACCAAGGGTGTGATACATCAGCCCCTGATGTTCGCCCACCACATCGCCATCCACGCTGACGATTGCGCCAGGCTGGGCAGGCAGGTAGCGACCCAGGAAGTCACGGAATTTTCGCTCGCCGATAAAACAGATGCCGGTGGAGTCTTTTTTCTTCGCCGTCACCAGCTCGAGCTCTTCCGCGATGCGGCGCACTTCGGGTTTCGCCAGCTCGCCGACCGGGAACAGGCTCTGTGCGATCTGCTCATGACCCAGTGTGTAGAGGAAGTAGCTCTGGTCTTTATTGTCGTCCAGGCCGCGCAGCAGGCGGCTTTTGCCATTCACATCCTGGCGGCGAACATAGTGGCCCGTGGCGATGAAATCCGCGCCAAGATCTTCGGCCGCGAACTCCAGGAATGCCTTGAATTTGATCTCTTTGTTACAGAGGATATCCGGATTCGGGGTCCGGCCTGCCTTGTACTCTTCCAGGAAGTGCTCAAAGACGTTATCCCAGTATTCTGCCGCAAAGTTTACGGTATGCAGGTAGATGCCAAGTTTGTCGCAGACTGCCTGTGCATCGGCTAAATCTTCCGCTGCGGTGCAGTATTCCTCACCGTCATCTTCCTCCCAGTTCTTCATAAACAGGCCTTCCACCTGATAGCCCTGCTGCTGCAGTAACCAGGCGGAAACGGAGGAGTCGACACCGCCGGACATCCCGACGATCACTTTTTTCTGACTTGCTGACATGAGGAATACCCGACTTTAGTGGCAGTTAAAGGCTGCCCTTTAAAATTGCGGCGTATTCTACCATGCGTCCGTCGCGGGCGCATCCTCGCTAAAAGGCCACTGAAATGCGCTTAACACTTCCAGCGGATAGCGCGGACCCTGCTGATAAATCCGCAGACTTTCAGCAACTAACGGAGAACGCAGCTTTTTAGCCGTCAGGATCTCTTCCGCAGGTAACCACCAGCAGCGATCGATATCGCGATCCTGAGGATAGGTTGGCAGCATTTTTGGTAAATCCAGCGCGAAAAGAAACCGCAGGAAAGGGGTGCTATCCGGCGCAATCCACTGATGCAGGCGCAAAAACGATTGTGGAACGCCCTCAAGGCCGGTTTCTTCATACAGCTCACGAACGGCAGCCTGCAGCAGGGTTTCATTGGCTTCCAGATGCCCGGCCGGCTGGTTCCAGGTCGCCCGGCCGCGAACCATCTCTTCCACCACCAGAAATTGCCCCTGAGCCTGAACTACAGTTGCGACAGTGACGTGAGGTTTAAACATACCTGACTCCTTGTTGCCAATAATGGCTCAAATAGGGAACTCACCGGTGACATCGCGCCATTCACCTGGCGGTAAATCCTGCAGCACCATCCTGCCCATAGCAAAGCGGATCAAGCGCAGGGTAGGGAAGCCGATATGGGCCGTCATGCGGCGGACCTGGCGGTTACGCCCCTCATAAAGGGTGATTTTCAGCCAGCTGGTGGGGATCGCTTTGCGCTCCCGAATCGGCGGATTGCGGGGCCATAACCACTCCGGTTCGCTGACCCGCTCCACGCCTGCTGGCAGGGTGGCACCATCTTTCAGATTAACGCCATCACGTAGTGGCTGAATATCCTGTTCGTCCGGTGCACCTTCTACCTGAACGTAATAAATTTTGCCGGTGCGTTTGCCTGGCTGAGTCAGCATTGCCTGCAATGCACCATCGTTGGTCAGCACCATCAGCCCCTCGCTGTCGCGATCCAGGCGGCCTGCGGCATACACGCTCGCAACCGGAATAAAATCCTTCAGCGTACTGCGCCCGGCTTCATCGCTGAACTGCGGCAGCACATCAAAAGGTTTGTTAAAAACAATAACACGCCTGGGCCCTTTATCGGCCTGTCGGGCGGCTGCTGGCGGGCTGAATCGTTTAACGCGGTGATTCTTAACGGAAGATTTACGCATGTTCTTTGCACTTGTTAACAATAAGCGCATTATAACGCAAACCGGTGAGGATTGGCGCGGGGGGAATATTCAAGTAGTATTGTCCCGCATCTTACAAATCATTAACAAAAAAGCGCTCGAAGGAGAGGTTAATGCAAAGCAAAGTAGTTGTTCCGGCGGAAGGTCAGAAAATCACCCTGGAAAAGGGCAAGCTCAACGTACCAAACAACCCAATCATCCCTTTTATCGAAGGTGATGGGATCGGCGTTGATGTTTCTCCAGTGATGATCAAAGTTGTCGATGCCGCTGTGCAGAAAGCTTATAACGGTGAGCGTAAAATTTCCTGGATGGAAATTTACACCGGTGAGAAATCGGTAGAGCTCTACGGCCAGGATGTCTGGCTGCCAGAAGAAACCCTCGACCTGATTAAAGAGTATCGCGTGGCTATTAAAGGCCCACTGACTACCCCAGTCGGCGGCGGTATTCGTTCCCTGAACGTGGCCCTGCGTCAGCAGCTTGATCTCTACATCTGTCTGCGCCCGGTGCGTTACTACACCGGCACGCCAAGCCCGGTTAAACGTCCTGAAGACACCGATATGGTGATCTTCCGTGAGAACTCAGAAGATATCTATGCCGGTATTGAATGGAAAGCGGGTTCTGCCGAAGCGGATAAAGTGATCAAGTTCCTGCGCGATGAGATGGGCGTGAAGAAAATTCGCTTCCCTGAGCAGTGTGGTATCGGCGTGAAGCCTTGCTCCGAAGCAGGCACCAAGCGTCTGGTTCGTGCGGCGATTGAATACGCGATTACCAACGATCGTGATTCCGTCACGCTGGTTCACAAAGGCAACATCATGAAGTTCACCGAAGGCGCTTTCAAAGACTGGGGTTACCAGCTGGCAAAAGAAGAGTTCGGCGGCGAGCTGATCGATGGCGGCCCGTGGATGAAGATCAAGAACCCGAATACCGGCAAAGAGATCGTCGTGAAAGACGTGATCGCCGATGCGTTCCTGCAGCAGATCCTGCTGCGTCCGGCTGAATATGACGTTATTGCCTGTATGAACCTGAACGGTGACTACATCTCTGATGCCCTGGCGGCGCAGGTTGGCGGTATCGGTATTGCTCCGGGCGCAAACATTGGTGACGAGTGTGCGCTGTTCGAAGCGACCCACGGTACAGCACCTAAGTATGCTGGTCAGGATAAAGTGAACCCGGGTTCAGTGATCCTGTCCGCTGAGATGATGCTGCGTCACATGGAGTGGTTCGAAGCCGCAGACCTGATTGTTAAAGGCATGGAAGGCGCGATTGCTGCCAAAACCGTGACCTATGACTTTGAGCGTCTGATGGATGGCGCTAAGCTGCTGAAATCTTCAGAGTTTGGCGAAGCAATGATCAAGCATATGTAATTTCTGTGCGATCTAAAAAGCCAGCACGTGGGACAACCGGTGCTGGCTTTTTTTATTTTTTATGTTTTGTTCAAACAAAAACCCCGGCTGGTTGGCCGGGGGTAGTTGAGGGTTGCAGTAAGTGTTGGTAACAGTCACAACAACCAACAGCACGAAGCTCTTGATATCGAATAAAGTACAATAATCGTACAAATTGGCAAGAGGTTTCAAGCCAGTTTTGCGACCCTCAACTCATTTAAAAATCTTACGCCATTTTCTCAACAGAAATTTCTTCTTCCTCGATAGCTGCAATAATTAAGCTGCTCTGGTCATGGTTACATGTCGTATCCTGGGCAATATTACCTTTTGGATTGAAACGTAACTAAGGCGTGGAGGTTACCGTCTTTGCGCCTTAAACAATTCTGTTGTTAAGGCAGGAACGTCAACTGCAAACCTGAAAGTGGAAAGGGCATTAGGCGGTTCAGGTGAGCCGATATTTCTGCCTGAGCGCCGTATGGCGCGGTTTCTCTGGTGGAAATTCCCCCCAGCCAGAATGCGAATTCAAAAACTGAAGGATTCTTCACATACTGAATGGGGCAAATCAGCCACCAGTACCCCTAAAGAGGAAAGCTATGACCAGCATTCATCACACCAGTACGTTCACTCTTGGCAGCCGCAGCGTAAGACGGCTGGGTTACGGCGCAATGCAACTTGCAGGCCCGGGCGTTTTTGGGCCACCAAAGGATCGGGATGCGGCGGTCGCCGTTCTGCGGGCTGCCATTGCGGCGGGTGTTAATCATATTGATACCAGCGACTTCTATGGTCCCCAAGTCACCAACCAGATTATCCGCGAAGCGCTTTCGCCATACCCTGACGATCTCACTCTGGTGACCAAAATCGGGGCCAGACGCTCAGAAACGGGAGACTGGTTGCCAGCCTCATCCCCTGACGCGCTAACCCAGGCGGTTCATGACAACCTGTGCAACCTGGACGTTGAGGTACTGGACGTGGTCAATTTGCGGATCATGTTTGACCGTTCCGGCCCGGCTGAAGGATCGATTGAGGAACAGCTGACAGCATTAATCGCGCTGCAGCAGCAGGGACTGGTTCGCCATATTGGTCTGAGCAACGTCACGCACGCCCAGGTTGACGAAGCACGGCAGCTGACGGAGATCGTTTGCGTGCAGAATATGTACAATGTTGCTCATCGTAACGACGATCGGCTTATTGATGAACTGGCACGTGATGGTATTGCCTATGTGCCGTTTTTCCCGCTGGGTGGTTTTTCTCCGCTACAATCATCAACACTGTCTGAGGTTGCCACTGAGCTTGAAGCTACCCCAATGCAGGTGGCTCTCGCATGGTTGCTGCAGCGTTCGCCAAATATCCTGTTGATCCCGGGAACCTCTTCCGTGCAGCATCTGCAGGAAAACCTGGCGGCAGGCGAGCTTGATCTGTCGGCGGAGATCGTCGCTAAGCTGAACGGTATTTCAACAGTTAGCCCCTGAACCTCGACCGGCGCAGGCATTTCTAAACAGAAAGAGCCTGCGACTGTAATCCGGTATCCTTGCAGTGATTCTCTCCAGACACACCATCGGGCATAAATTCCATTTTGGTATTACAGCATCACAGTAGTAACACAATGACTTCTGTTTTGTCGTGATAACTGGAATAAAAATTGATATGCCGCCTGTAAGGCTTCAGTAAAATATCATGATACAAACCATTACAATCCTGGGGGGTTATTTTTAATACCGATTAATTAATATAGCCACGCAAGAAAACGGAGTTCAGGCTATTAAGGATAATGGAATGAAGAAGTTTGTCTGTAGTATCGCGGTTATGTTGGTTTCTCTGGCTGCTCATGCGGAAAAGGTTGGGTACAGGGGAGATGTCTTGTATTTTACGGCGGATCCAGCGTCGCATCCTGAAGCAGTACATAACTATCAGGATGGATTGTTAATTACCGATGAGGGGAAGGTTGTTGCGGCAGGTGATTGCGAGACGCTGAAAACAAAATACGATGTTAAAGAGATCGTTGATTATCGCGGCCGGATAATCACGCCAGGGTTTATTGATACACATGTTCACTACCCGCAAATCAGCATGACAGGTTCTTATGGCGAACAGTTAATCGGCTGGCTAAATGACTACACTTTTCCAACGGAAGAAAAATTCAGCGATAAGCAATATGATTCGCATGTTTCCGACACATTTCTGAACCAACTGATTGATAACGGTACCACCACTGCACTGGTTTTTGCCACCAGTAATCCTGTTTCGGTTGATGCACTTTTCCAGTCTGCGCTGCAGAAAAATATGCGGATAATTTCAGGAAAAGTGCTGATGGATCGCAATGCTCCGGCACCTTTGCTGGACACCCCTGAGACCGCCTACAGCCAGAGCAAAGCATTGATCCTGAAGTGGCAGCATAAGGGGCGTCTGGAGTATGCGGTTACGCCACGCTTTGCACCCACCTCAACTGACGCGGAGCTGGCCGTAGCCGGTAAATTGCTGAAGGAGTTTCCGGATGTGTATCTGCATACCCATCTGGCGGAAAACAATCAGGAAGTCGCCTGGGTGAAAAAGCTGTTTCCGTGGAGCCGCAGTTATCTCGACGTTTATGATCACTATGGGCTGGTCACTGCCAAATCAATTTTTGCTCATGCTAAACATCTTGATGACCAGGATTATGCGGTGGCAGAAGCGAAGCAGGCCAGTTTTTCATTCTGCCCGACCTCTAATCTTTTTTTAGGCAGCGGCTTATTTAATTTAGATAAAGCCCGGAAATATCATATCAATGTTGGTCTGGGAACCGATATTGGTGCAGGGACAACTTTCTCGTTGCTTCAGGTAATGGATGAGGCTTATAAAGTTACGCAATTAAGAAAAGCGTATAGCGAGAATCCGCAGGAAGTCACGCCATTATCACCAATGGAAAATTTATATCTCGCCACGCTCGGGGGAGCCAAAGCGCTTTCGCTGGATAAATATATTGGCAGTTTTGAAAACGGGAAAGAAGCTGATTTTGTGGTGCTGAATCCGGCGTCAACAGAATTGCTGAAAATGAGAACAGCGAACAGTAAAAATACTGCAGATGTTATCTTTCCGATGGAAATAATGGGGGATGACCGTACAGTAGAACATACATATATAATGGGAAACAAAGCTAAGTAGCTCAGGCGCTAAGGTGCCCGGCGTTGCAGGATTACCTGGGCGAGTTCGTAGAGTAAATTTTCAATCTTAAGCCTTAACGGAACTGACGTTATAGCCACAAACAGGAGCCCTAAAACAATTAGCATAACCAGCGACCAGATCAGTTTACGACGCATTGCTTATCCTCAGCATGAACCCCTTGGCACGATAGTATCAATGGGAAAGCACTTTCATTCAATGGGATATTATTGATTGAAAAGTGTGATGGGGTAAACCTCAGGAGGAAATGAGGTGGGAGGAACTCGTCCTGAATAGCAGAAACGGGAGCGCATGCTCCCGTTTGTGTCTGTCCATCAGGATTTAATAAAGCTAAGCAATTCCTGATTAATAAGATCCTTGTGCGTGCTGCACAACCCATGAGAAGCGCCAGCAATGACTTTTACTGTCGGGTCAGGCAGCAGTTTCACCGCCGCCTCGCTGGAAGACGCGGGAGGAACTATCTGGTCATCATCGCCGTAGATGACCAGAGTGGGAACCGTCATTTTTTTTAAATCCTCTCGCTGATCTGTTTCTGAAAAGGCCTGAATGCAGTCGTACAGCGATTTAATTGATCCCTGCATCCCCTGCAGCCAGAAGCTGTCTTTCAGGCCCTGGGAAACTTTTGCCGTGTCGCGGTTGAAACCATAAAATGCCGTGGAGAGCTCTTTAAAGAAGGAGGAGCGATCGTTTTGCACACCCTCGCGGATACCGTCAAAAACCGTTCGCGGGAGTCCACCCGGGTTCCAGTCGGTCTTGATCATAACTGGAGGGACAGCACCAATCAGAACGGCTTTGGCCACGCGAGCGGTGCCGTGACGGCCAATGTAGCGGGCAACTTCGCCACCGCCAGTTGAATGTCCGACATGGATCGCTTCGTTGAGATCCAACGCAGCAGTCAGTTCAGCCAGATCGTCGCCGTATTGGTCCATGGTGTTGCCTTGCCAGGGTTGAGAAGAGCGGCCATGCCCACGTCGGTCATGGGCGATGACACGGTATCCGTTCGACGCGAGAAAAAACATCTGATCTTCAAATGCATCGCCGGACAATGGCCAGCCATGGCTGAACACAACCGGCTGTCCTTCTCCCCAGTCTTTATAGTACAAATGGGTTCCATCTTTCAGTTTCAGATAGCTGCTCGATGACATGTTTTCACTCCTTTATTCAGGGCCTGGTCCAGTGGACAAAACTGAATCTGCTTAAAAAGAAAGCAGTTAAAGGCTAGCCCAAAATGGCGGGCCTGTCCCCATTGAATCAGGCTCAGCACGATGTGAATCGGGGGAAGTGACCCGGGATAAATTTCAGCGGCAAAAATAATTTTATAAATTTTTCACGCGTACGCATTCCCCAACCTAAAGTATTACCATCAGCTGCTTCAGCTTAGTCAATGCAGTTACGACCCCGGCCCCGGCCGGGGTTTTTTTATTTCTCATCCTGATGGGAAGGGCTGTCGCAAAAAGGGGGCATTATGTCTGGTCATCTTATCGCCGTTAGCATTAGTGCTGCATCTTCAGCCGGAATTGCGCTGTCCAGTCATCTGGGCGGAGTGAATTTCAGCGTACTTTTTGGCGCTTTTGCTGGCGCTGTTTTTTATGTTGCCGGTGCCGCCGATCTGCGGCTGTGGGTGCGGGCGTCTTACTTCCTTGTCTCAATGATTTTCGGTGTTTTTGGCGCCGGTCTGGCCGGTGCCAAACTGGCTGAAGTTCTGGGTTACAGCGAGAGGCCGCTGGATGGGTTGGGAGCGGTGCTGCTCTCCGCTCTGGCTATCAAAACCTTAACGTTTTTCAACCAGCAGGACCCGGTCGCCTGGCTGGCTCGCTGGAAAGGAGGCTTCCATGGTCACAAATGATCCTCTGGTGCTGGTGAATGTCGCCGTCTGTAGCTCCATCGTTTTACGACTGATGCTGTTTCGTAAACCCGGAGCCAGGCATGAGTGGTGGGCGTCATGGCTGGCTTATATGATCGTGCTGTCTTATGCCTCCGTCCCTTTCCGCTATTTCTTTGATCATTATGAACACACCAGCTGGGCGGCAGTGATGATTAATCTGATCATCTGTGCCGCGGTATTCCGCTCAAAAGGCAATGTGGCCCGACTGCTGGCCGTGCTCAGGCCACCGGACAGGTAGTATTGCCTCGTCATTTTAATAAGTAACCACCCTACAGACAGGCCTTGTTTGCTGTTTAAAACTGGTCGGTCTGGCTGGCGTCACTCGGGTCGGCAATCTGCGCCTGGGTGCAGTCGTTTCCGGACTCTGCCATGCAGGCCTGGCAGATGTTACCACCGGATGTGAAAGCCGTTATCCCGCAAAACTACCTCGGTCTGATCGGGGCTTTTATGGTGGCGATGGCGGTGATGTCGCAGTTTGTCCGGCAGAACTGCCTGGCCAATGCCAGACAAAAACTGAATAGCGGAGGGGACCCATAGCCAGCCTTTCGCTGCAAAGAGCCGGCAGGCATCTGCCCGCTGGCAAAACACGTTGTAAACGTAAAGAGGAAATAATCATGACTGATATCACTCAAAATACCGATGCAGCAACCGCTACTGCTCCGCAGGCAGCAACAGAGACCACAACCATTGCACCAGCCACAGCGGCAGTGGATACCACCGTCACTCAACCACAACTGGCATCCGGCCCGGTTGCCGCTACCGCCGCTTATGATTCGCTTCACGCTCAGGTGATGTCGGATCCGGTGGCGGTTAACAGTATTACCCCCATTGCAGCTGTTACTGATTCCAGGTTGACACTGGCTCAGGCCGACCCAGTCGCCAGCAGCACTGGGCAGGCTGGCAGTCTTATCGCCAATGATCCTCTGCTGGATAAAGTGGGCAAACTGCTCAATTTTATTGGTCACGACGTTGGCGAGTTCAGAGAAATTGTCGCGCTGGCCCAGAAGCTGGTCGCGAAATAATTTTCAATGAACCAGCCTGACCGTTTGCAGAAACAACTCCTCAGGGCGTCGCTCTGACGCCCTGTCATTCTGGCCCAACCGGGCATCCCATCGTAAATCGCTGAACCACACTGGAGGTAATTATGATCGAAGTGAACTGCTTTGCAGATCTGAGCACCACCTCACCAACCAAAGCGGGAGACATTGCCGCACTCAACGTTACTACGACAAGGACTCTTCCTTCCACGGAGGCGGTGATTTTGTCGGTTTCCTGGGGACCACCACGCTGGCCGGTGACGGAGGTTCGATGGCAAAGGGCAGCGGCTTTTACTGGAAGCGCATCATTAACGACACCGGGCTGGTCAATCTTTATCACTTTGGCGCGAAGGGTGACGGCACGGTGATGACCGGCTCGATGAAAGCAGGGTGGTACAGCGGCTATAAGCTGACCAATACCTCAACGACGGATACCTGGTACCGCATCGGTAAATTCGCTTTTCAGAAGGTCAATCAGCAGTGGATGCTGGAAATGGTCAGCAAGCTGTCCACGACCAATCCGTCAGGAACCGCCGCGAATCCGGGGAGTGTTCCTTGTTTACAGCGGATCTGTCAGCGGTCACTGATGAGACCACTATTGGTACAGTGACCCCTGACACACGCTTAAGTTTTCATAATGGATTGGCGGGGACAGACGCGCATGAAAACGGCGTAGTTACCATGGCAACGGCTGAGGCTGCAACACATGAGGGCACTGCTCCTGCAGGATACATCACCCTTAATGTCAACGGGACTGACCGAAAATTCCCTTACTCTAGCTAATCAATTAGAGGAAGCTGAAACCGCCCGAAAAGGCAGTTTTTTTTAAGTCTGAATGAAACTGGCGATTTTTTTAATAAAAAAGGGCTGGCAGTAGACTAAAAACGGTGAAATAGTGCAGTTCGGCGCCCAGGATTAGTCTGTATTTTTGCGACCAGGGAGCATTTTTGGCTCAGGAAACAGCCTTTTTCGTCAAAAAATCGTAAATATACGCCAAAATGAGGTTACTGAAAAAAACAAGGGTTGAGATGGCAAGACGATGGTCCGTAAAATAGGGCCAAAACTCAAATCAGGAGAATTCTGTGTCAGAAGCTGCGTCCGTTGAACATCAGCCCAATCGACTGGAAGAGGCGAAGAACATTGCCTTAGGTTGGCGCATTGTGGGTCAGATTGAGCCGCAAACGCTGGAAGAGGCGATCCAGATGCTGCGGGACAGCTCAGCTCATGCGGCAAAGGTATACGATCTGCTGTATGCCGAAATAGCCCAGAGGGCAAAAGGGTAATTTCTGCGGGTCAGGCGCTTTTAACCAGACCGGCAGTGCGGGAGAGTGACCACTCTTCCCAACATCTTTGCGGATCGATATCCGTGTATCCCCTGGAGGGATCCAGATTTCGCGCTATGCCGTCCGGCACGGAGATACAGGTAGCGCTGTCGCGGATGGCTTCCACTTCCTGCTGAGTCAGTAAACAGCCTTTGCGCTGCTCGGCATTCAGCAGCAGCCCTGCCAGCGAAGGGATGAAAATAATAGCCATAATGATGTTCCCAGAGAGTGGTCTTGTGAACATCTTCGGCGAAGGGCGGTAAAACTTTAGGCAACGAATTCGGTTCCTGGTGCGGAGTGGCAATATTTACGCTTTAACCGTGAATATCAAGCCAGCAAAGCGTTGAGAACTTAAAACTCTTCTGCGACCAGCCACTGGTCCGCTTCATCAAACATCTCTTCAATGATCCGCAGCATCACTGACTTGTCACTCTTACTGGCATCGGTTTTTACCCCGTTGGCCTGCATGGGTTTGACCTTCACTTCGGCATCCGGAAACACGCGCTGGATCCGCTTCTCCAGCTCGTTCAGGATCAGTTCCTGTGCATTGGGCAAACCGGCGACGTTGCGCTTATCGTAAATCAGTTCAACAAACATGTGAGGGGATCCTGGTTGCAAGTGCTGGATAAAAATACAGTTAAATGCGGCAATCTTCAATAACTTTTTATGCTGAACTACACTGGTTAGGGTCTTACAACAAAAGGGAATGCATGATGAAAAACAAACTGATTATGGCGATCATTCTGGCGACGACAGCGCTGCTGGCCGGGTGTTCCAGCGACCATGTGATGCATATGAAAGATGGCAGTACCGTGGTGGTGCAGGGCAAGCCGCAGGAGGATAAAGCCACCGGCATGGTGATTTACACCGACGAAAACGGTAAGCAGCAGGCGGTTAACCAGGCGGATATCAAAGAGATGAGCAGCCTGAACAACTGAGACTCCAGGCGGAGTCTGATTGTGTAAACCAGGCGACATGGGCAGAATTGTGTGCCAGGCTTTTTGGCCTGAATGTTAACGAAATCAGAGAGAAAGCCTGGAGAACCCTGCCCATGATTCGCACTTTAGTCACCGGAGGCTTACTGGCCTGCACCTCAATTGCGGCCTGGGGCTCGAACGCCTCGCCGCCAATGCTTAACACCGAGTTCCAGATTACCTGCCCGGGTCGTCCGACCATGACTGTGACCAACGCCCAGTATGGCCTGACCACCGTTATGTGGCCAGGTGATAACTTTCAGATAGCCGCCGGGGACCAGCAGTCCCGTACCGATAACGGCGTGAAAGTGGCGATAACGCTGTTCCGCAATGGCGACCAGATGATCGTCAATAAGTCCGATGACGAAACTTATTTCTCTTATAGTGGCGGCCAGAAGCTGGTGCCCTGCAGCCGCACCAGCGAGAAAGAGAACAGCACGGTAACCCTGCAACGCACCGATGCGTCCGGGAATGTAGAATCCTGATCCTGATTTAAATGTAATCTGTTTCTGTACTGATTCTTTCCACAGCTGTGACCCTCTGCTATCAGGTTCCTTGATCACAACGGAGAATTAAGGATGGAAGTCATTTTATCGCACAACCCGACACCGGAAGATCTTGCCGAAGTCCTGGCAGGGTTAGTTGCCTTCAACGCAAAGCACATCAACATCGATGAGATGAAAGACATCGGGGTGTTTATCAACGGACCGGAAGGCCGCAAACTTGCAGGACTGACCGGCTCTACCCTTGGCAACTGGCTAAGGATCAATATGCTGTGGGTCAGCGAGTCTCTTCGCGGGCAAGGGGCAGGTACGGCGTTGATGAAAGCGGCTGAGGAAGAGGCTCGCCTGCGCGGCTGCGTGTATGCGCAGGTTGATACCGCCAGTTTCCAGGCCCGGCCTTTTTACGAAAAGCTGGGCTATGTTGTACGCTTTCAACTGGATGAATATCCCCGGGTTCATCAGCGCTTTTATCTGACTAAAACGCTTTAAGCCCGGCTACTCGGGCAGCCGCTGGCGCAGATCCAGCGGCGAACTTTCCGCTTCATCCAGCAACGCCAGCCACTCACGCATGGTTACCTCCTGCCAGGAGAGATGCGCGGTTGTTGTACCCATCAGGATCACATCTGGCCGCAGCGCGCGGTAAAACTCCAGCGACTGTTTCAGGTCGGCTTCATTGCTCTCAGGCACCAGCACCGTGACCCATCGGTCATGATAAAGCGTAACCGTATCGCCAACGAACAGGTACGTTTTGCCGTAGGGTGAAGCATACAGATAGCTGGTGCTGCCCGGCGTGTGGCCTGGTGTTGGCACCACGTGAAAACTGCCGCAGTGTACTTCAGCCTGGTTAAAAGTGTCGTCAGCCTCAGCAAATGTACTGATCGGCCCCAGCGCACGGTTATGGCAGTAAAGAGCGGAATTGAAGCGTTGTTGCAGGATGCGGGCGCCCGGTCCCGCTTCATGCCAGTGGGTGAGATAGTGACGGATTGAGCCGCCAAGATCGCCAATCGCGTTATGGTCTTCAGCATTCTCAATCCTTGAAATCAGCAGATTGCCACGTCCATGTTGCAGCAGGAAACCATGCATCATCAGCGCTGGTTCAAATTCATTGGGCGGAAACTCCGGTGTGGATACCCAGAGGTCTTCATACAGCTGCTTCATGGGTGCTCCCGGATGTTTACGGCAGCGTCGGGTGTCCTGATAGCGTCAGCTTGCTGGTGGTGCCATTGACCTGCAGGTGTCCCTGAGCGCCCAGCGGCAGCGTCACGGTATTCCAGTGATGGCCAAATTCCAGACCGGTTACCAGCGGCAGGCCAGTGACCTGACGTATCAGCGTCCAGACGCTGTCAAAGTCGTAGCCATTGTCGTAATCAGTCAGTTTTGCTCCGGTAAAACTCCCGGTGACGATCGCTTTTTGTCGTGCCAGCAAGCCGCTCTGTGCCAGCTGTAGCAGCATTCGTTCCACGCGGAACGGATGTTCATTCACATCCTCGATCACCAGAATGCCGTCATCAATCTGCGGCATCCATGGCGTACCGACCAGCGAAACTAGCATGGCCAGATTGCCGCCCCAGATCCTGCCAGAGACATCAACCTGCTGTTCGTGCCGTTCCGTTTGCCACTCAACAGTAAATTTAGGCGAAGTCAGCGCGCGCCAAAAGTGATCGACAGTGAAATCAGATAAAGCCTCAGCGCCAAAATTGCCTGCCAGCATCGGCCCACTGAAGGTAATGGCACCCTGTTGCAGCAGAGCCAGCTGGATAACGGTAAAGTCGCTGTGGCCGCAAATAGCCAGCGGGTATGTTGCCAGACGGACGGCCAGCGCTGTGGCATCGAAGTGGGGCAGCAGGCGGGTTGCGCCATAGCCGCCGCGGACGGCCAGCACGATATCAGGCTGGCAATCAGGCTGGATTAATTGATGGAGGTCAGCCAGGCGCTCGGCATCGCTGCCCGCGAAACGTTGCTCACGGCGGAGGATCGCTTCAGCGTTAGCGACCTGATGCCCCTGAGCCAGCAGCCGTTCCACGGCCAGCTGTGCCGCCTGCTGATTATGACAATAGCCAGAAGGAGCAATCAGATGAAAAGAGCGGGGAGTAATCGACATAATCTTCACTTTTACCCTCAAAGCGGCGCAGGAATGGCCGCTTTTCAATAGCCTTTCTCCGCTCCGGAATAAAAAAAGTCGCCTTTTGCTGCAAATTGTGTGATTTTTATGCAGAGCTGGTGAATCATTTTACGCCACTGGCGGTCCAATACGACTGATGATGACGAAAAGCCGCCCTGAAGTCACTCTCACCCCGGTGAAATTCAGAGTTACGGTAATTTTCTCTTGCCCGGCAGCAGATATGATAAAGCGCGAGGCTAAGGCTCTGAGGATGAATATAGCGTGATAAGCGTGAAAACAGTTTCGATACTGGGTGTGTTACTGCTGGCGGGCTGCGCCAGTGAACCCCACAAACAGACAGTGACTCAGCAGCAGCAAACGCCGCTGACCAAAGCCCCACCGGAAAAGGTGGCGCAGGCCTGGTCACTGTTTACCGAGAATGCGGCCCATAACTATGGCATCGATCAGAAGCTGGTTGACGCGATTATTTCGGTCGAATCGGGCGGCAATCCAACGGTAGTCAGCAAGTCGAATGCCATTGGATTGATGCAGATTAAAGCCTCCACGGCGGGGCGTGAAGTGTATCGGGTGCAGGGACGACGTGGCCAGCCAACCAGCTCGGAGCTGCGTGACCCGGTGAAGAACATTGATATCGGCACGGCGTACCTGAAAATCCTGCAGGACCAGTCGCTGTCCGGCATCCGTAATCCGGAAACAATGCGCTATGCGACGATTGTTTCCTATGCCAACGGCGCGGGTGCGCTGTTGAGAACCTTCTCCCGCGACAGGGATCGGGCGATTGCGATGATTAACTCGATGACTCCGGAAGAGTTTTATCAGCACGTGCAGGATAAACATCCGGCCGCTCAGGCCCCACGCTATCTGTGGAAAGTCACCACGGCTTACCGCACCATCTGATGTTCAGCGGCGGGCTGATTTCCAGCCCGCCAGCTTCCTGCCAGACATGTGCCGTTGCCAGCTCGCTTTTCAGCCCGGCAAGTTAAGGGAACCAACTCTGCCCGCCATATTTCTGGATGGAATGCGCTGACCTTACAGGCAAAACCAATCGCTTCCGGCAGCGCGGTGCGCTGAAGCCACATCTTCCACCGGTTCACTTTCTCGTTGGGTCTGAGCGTCATTGGCCCCTGGATCTCTTCGATTGCTTTACCGGCAATCGCCGGTGCCTTCTACGGAAGGCTGGTAGCCGGGGCGTACTGAACATTTACGCTGGTCTGTATATCCTCAATGCGGTGTAACCGCCATTCCTGAAAACGCCTGAATAATTAAAAGGTGAGATAGTGCTTGAGAACAAAACTATCTGAGGGCTAAGGGCTGCTGCGGCGGCCCGAAGAACAGCGTTACTGGAAGCGGTTGGCTTTATCACGGGCCAGCCTCTCCAGCGAGAAGATCACCTGCTGCAGCTGACGTTCCTGCCCGGCATTCATGGTGACAAAACGGAAGCTGAGACGGGGAGTCACCACAGTTTCATTTTTATTGCCCACCACACTGCGTTTCCCGACGTTGATCAACTGCGCATCCACTTCAAAACGGCCATATTCACCCAGCTCCACGCGCAATTGCCTGAACTGTTCTCCGCCTTTCAGACCAGCTGGTACGGTAGAGTCACCCAGCACGCCAATCCCGCCCAGCGATAGATCCTGCAGACGCATCCGGCCTTCGCCGCTGCCGTCCGGCCAGTTCACGTAGCAGTAAAAGACCGGATCGAGTGGGGCAGAGACGCGGAAAAACTCGCGGCGCTGGATCATCCACAGCAAGTCTGGCAGGTCGGCACCAAACGCAGGCAGCCCGTCATGGCTGGCGGCTTCAAGTGAGGTGAGAGCAAACTCCACTTTTGCACCGTGCGTTTCCGCCGTCAGATACAGCTCCTGAGCCTCCAAAGCCAGCTGGTTGTCGTAGTCATTGCTGCCGTAATCGACCACCAGGCGGTCCTGGTCGGCGGAGAGCAATTTGGTAATAAACTGTCCTCTGCTGTGTGAAACCATCACTGGCGTTTCGTTCTTCAGCAGATTCTTCAAAACGCCCAGCACGGCCAGCGGGCCACGCTTGAGGTACTGTTCTTTATCTTCTTCTTTCACATTCGACTCCAGTTGAATGTCAAAAAACGCGCTGTCAGCGGTGACAGGACGAATTATCGGCAACGCGGCGTGAGCCTTTAGACTTGTCTGAAAAAAAGTTTGGATTCAAATCACAGAGTTATAATCCTGGCCTATACTAATGCCGTCTTAACAGGAAAAATAAAGGAGCAGTAAATGGGTATTTTGTCATGGATCATTTTTGGTCTGATCGCCGGGATCATCGCTAAATGGATCATGCCTGGTCGTGATGGTGGTGGTTTCATCATCACCATGATCCTGGGGGTGGTGGGTGCCGTGGTGGGTGGCTGGATCAGTACCTTCTTTGGCTTCGGAAAGGTGGATGGCTTCAACTTTGGCAGCTTTGTGGTCGCCGTGATTGGCGCGATCGTGGTGCTGTGGATCTACCGCAAAGTCAAAAGCTGACGAACCCGAAATAAGAAAAGGGAGGCAATAGCCTCCCTTTTTTACGTCTGAAGATCAGAAATCATAACCCACAGTGGCAATGACTGTACGCTCAGCACCCCAGTAGCAGTAGCCTGTACCGTAGCAGGCAGAAACGTAATCACGATCGGTCAGGTTGTTGGCATTAACCTGCACGAACGCGCCTTTCAGGCTGCTATTCCAGGCACCCAGGTCGGCACGCACGGAGGCGTCGAACAGGGTGACAGAAGGCAGGCGAGTGGTGTTTTCATTATCCGCCCACTGTTTGCCGATGTACCGCACGCCAGCCCCGACGCTGATCCCGTAGTCGAACTGGTATTTCGCCCAGGCCGAAGCCATGGAGTCCGGGGTAACGTATGGCGTGTGGCCGTCGTTACCGTCCACGGAATCTTTGTAGCGCACGTGGTTCAGCGTGTAGTTAGCAATGGTGCTCAGACGCGGAGTCAGCTGGTTGCGGGCTTCCAGTTCCACGCCCTGTGAATGGACTTTCCCGGCCGGTTCGTAGTAAGAGCCCACCACCACGCGGTTGCCGACATCTTTCTGCGTCAAATCGTAAAGCGCGATGGAGTACATGTCAGAAGTTCCCACCGGCTGGTATTTCACACCCGTTTCATACTGCTCAGAGGTGGTTGGCTTCAGCAGATTACCGTCTTCACCGGACAGTGACTGCGGGGTGATCGCCTGACTGTAGCTGGCGTAAGGTGAAATGCCGTTATCAAAGGCATACAGCAGCGCGGCACGGCCACTGACGTGGTCATCCTGACGACGATATTTGGTACCGAAATCATAGTTATCTGTCTGCGAAACAATGCGGTCATAACGACCGGATACGTCCAGATGCCATTTCTGCCACGTCATCTCATCCTGCAGATACACCCCGGTCTGATAGTAGCGACGCTGCGAATCAAAGAAGGTGTAGCTCTGACGCGGGCCGATCGCTTCACCGGTCAGGGCGTTCAGCTGGTTAGCGTAACCGCTGGCATCGCTCAGGTCATTTTTGTACTGATGGTATTCCGCACCCAGCACCACTTTATGCTCCAGCTCGCCGGTGGCGAAGTCCGCTTCCAGCTGATTATCCAGGGCGAAGGCATCCAGTGAAGAACGGGAGCCGGAGTAGTAGCGGTTCAGCAGATCCGGGTTAGTGGTGTCCCAGCCAATCTGATAGACCTGATCGAGGTCGACGTTTGAGTGCGAGTAGCTGGCGTTTGAGCGGAACGCCCAGGTGTCGTTGAAGCGGTGAGCGAATTCATAGCTGTAAATCTGCTCATTACGCTTGAACTGATCCAGCGAGCTGTCGCCGTCATAGAAGCCGGTGCTAAGCCGACGGCCGTTGTGTTCAGTAATGCTGCCGTCACCCGGCACCGCGCTGTGGTAACCGCCTGAAGGATCTTTCTGCAGATAAGCGCGCAACAGCAAAGAGGTATCCTCGTCCGGCTGCCAGAGCAGGGAAGGGGAGATAGCGTATTTCTCTTCGCGGGTGTGGTCATATTGCGTGTTGCTGTTGCGGGTGATGCCGGTCAGGCGAAACGCCCACTGATCGTTGATCGCATTGGTATAATCAAAAGCCGCGCTGTTGGTACTGTTGGTCCCGGTAGAAGCACGGAAGTGGCCCTCCTGGGTGAACTGCGGACGTTTGGAGGTTTCCATCACCAACCCGCCAGGCACGGTCTGACCATACAGGGCAGAAGAAGGCCCTTTGATCACGTCGATGCGATCGAGGAACCACGGATCGACCTGCAGCACGTTGTAACTGCCCGGATCGCTCATCAGGCGCAGGCCGTCGAGGAAGATATTGTCAACATCGCCACCATGGAAGCCACGCAGTGAAACGGTATCGTAACGGCTGGCTGCACCGGCAAAGTTGGTAAAGGCACCGGCGGTATAGTTCAGCGCCTGGTTTACGTCCAGAGCGCCCTGGTCTTCCATCTGCTGGCGGGTTACCACGGAGACGGACTGGGCGGTAGTGATCAGGGGACGATCGGTCTTGGTCGCGCCTTTGCTGGTTTTTGCAGTGTAACCGATGGTCGGTGTGGTCGCCGTTTCTGTTGGTTGAGCGGTTACCACCAGGGTATCAGCGGCAAAGGAGAGGGCTGGTGTGGCAAGCGCGATGGCGCAAAGCAGAACGGAACGCTTCAGGGTAAAAGCCATTCTCATTGTCAAATCCCTTACAAATAAATGCGAGCAAAATAGATCCGCCTGCGCAGGGGAACAGCTGAAAGACGCGCAGTTAGGTAATGTAAAGATTTATGATAATCTCAATGAGAATTATTATCTTTTCGTTAACGTGTTTCAAGCATTGATTTTGCTTATATATTCACCTGGAAAGATAAGGGAATTATCAGGGTGGGCTAATTTGGGCGGCAACGGAGTGCCGCCAGAGGATTACTGACCTTTGGTGATATCACCGACGTTATTACAGGTGACCCCTTTCGGACAGTAGAGGTCCATCAGTTTCAGCGTAACGCCGTTGGTCCAGCCGAATCCGTCCTGCAGTGGATATTCACCGCCGCCGCCTCCGCCCAGGCCTTTGCCTTCAACAACGTATTTCTCCACCAGCTTGTGTTGTTTGTCATAGGTGGTCTGCACGTTGTTCAGGAAGCGCATGCCAATATCTTTTGCCAGCGTCTGTTTGCCATAATTATTCAGCCCTTCGACAGCTGCCCACTGCAGCGGTGCCCAGCCGTTTGGCGCATCCCACTGTTGCCCGTTGTTATTGGTGGTGGTGACCAGACCGCCTTCTTTCACCAGCTGTTTCTGTACTGCCGTCGCGGTTTTGGCTGCTTTATCCTCCTTCGCTACTTTCAGGTAGAGCGGGAACAGGGTGGCAGCGGTCAGCTGCGGGCGTACAGCGGCTTTCTGCCAGTCATAGTCGGCGTACCAGCCTTGCCTGCTATTCCACTGATAGCGATTGATCGCATCCTGACGCTTTTTCGCCAGCGCGTCGAAACGCTGGCTGACCTCGTCGTTCTTCGCCAGCTTGTTGGCATGGGCGAGAGTCTGCTCAAGATGGAACATCAGCGAGTTCAGATCGACCGGCAGAATAGTGGTGGTCTGAATGGTGGAGAGGTCACCCGGCTTGGCAAACCAGCGCGAACTGAAATCCCATCCTGAAGCCGCACCGGCACGCAGATCGCGATACAGCTCTCCTTTATTACGCTCAGTGACATTTTTCGCGTTGGCGATGTCATCCATATAAGATTCCGTACGCGGCACGTCGCGTGCATCCCAGTAGCGGTTAAGCAGGGTGCCATCTTTCAGCTTCACCACGCGCTTGCTGGCTTCGCCCGGTTTCAGCTTATCAGCATCCGCCATCCAGTAGTCGTACTCTTTTTGCAGTTCAGGCAGATATTTGCTGTAAGCGCTGTCGCCCTCATGCTGCGCCAGCAGATCGACCATCATGCTGAAGAACGGCGGCTGGGACCGGCTGAGATAGTAGCTGCGGTTACCGTTAGGGATATGGCCGTATTTATCCAGCAGCGAGGCGAAGTTCTCCACCATATCCTGCACGCGATCCCAGTGGCCGCTCTCGGCCAGGCCCAGCATGGTAAAATAACTGTCCCAGTAATAGACCTCGCGGAAGCGGCCGCCCGGCACGACATACGGTTTCGGCAGCGGCAGCAGCGAATCCCACTGGTTAGCCTGGCTCGCTGAGCGCGTCAGTACCGGCCACAGACCATCGATGTGTTCCCGCAGGCTCTGCCCGGCTGGTGGCACATATTTTTCGCCATCCGCAGGCAGGGTGAAGTTGGTGTCAACGAAATGACGCAAATCGAAATTGCGCTGCTTCTTCTGCATCTGCCAGTCAGCCAGAATGGAGGAGGGATTACTTTTCGGAATGGCATCAGCAAAGGTTTTCTGGTCAGGGAACAGTTTTGCCGCCTGTACCTCATGGAAGAGAGGCCCTAAACGGATATCAGGCGGCTGCGGCGCATCGCTCAGCATGTGCTGCTGTTGTGGTTCGGCGGCCATGACATAACCGGCCTGTGCCAACGCGGCAACCAGTAAGGGCAGCGCCACAACGGTTTTCCATTGACGTTTTTCGACTCTCTGCATTAGTAGTTCTCCATGTCCGGATCCGGTGATCCGTAAGTTATTGACCCTGAAACAAACTTTAGACGAGATTACGCCTGCCGTCCGCTGTACTGCCGGGAAATGTGAAGCAGTCAGGGTTTTTAAGTCAGGCAAAACAGCATCAAACTGCCCTGAGGCTGCACCAGAAAATGATCCCCCTTGCACCGTTGTGGTGATAATTTCACCGCTCATTCTCTGTGCAATACCGCGCAATGGCAGGCAAAGCCTTGTCAGGCAATTAATTAATTAGTTATTTAAAAAATGGCACAGGCATTGCAATTCTGTTGGCAGGAACGTACGAGCAGTGTGACCGGCAACGTTCTGATTCGCTTATTGCTTTTTTTATCATCAGGGCCTTCAGGCGACACGCCTTCTTATCCGGAGTTAAAAGCATGAGAATGAAAACACTGTTGTTAAGCGCCATCACCGCCTGCTCCCTTGGCGCTTTTTCGCTCTACTCCTCTGCGGCTGATAAACCGCTGGCGATGGATGCCGCACTGCACGCGCAGTTACCCGAAAAAATCCGCAGCAGTAAAACCCTCAATCTGGTTACCGATGCGCACTATCCACCCTGCGAATCCTTCGCTGAAGATAACAAAACCATGGTCGGCTTTGAGCCGGATCTGTGGGACGCGCTGGGCCAGGTGCTGGGCGTGACGGTGAAACCGGTCTCAATCGACTTTGCCGGGCTGATCCCGGGCGTGAAAAGCGGTCGTTTTGATGTGGCGATGGAGTGTATCTCCGACAGCCTGGAGCGTGAAAAACAGGTGACGTTTGTGAACTACGCCTATGCCACCAGCGAGGTGTACACCCTGGCGACGGAAAAAACCATCAAAGACGATCCGCTGACGCTGTGTGGCCTGAAGGTAGGCCTGCAGACCGGGACTGACTTCGAGCACGCCATTAACGAAATCTACTCACCTTACTGCATCAAAAACGGCAAGCCGGATATCCAGAAAGTGACCCTGGCTTCCGCTGATGCGGTACTGCTGGCGCTCTATTCCGGTCGCGTTGATTTTGTCCTTAACGATGCCGCTTCGGTGGATGACATCAAGAAGAAAGCGCCGAAGCCAATCCGCACCGTCAACATGCCATTAATGCCGAAATACTACCTGGGCATCGTGGTCGCGCATGAGAACAAACAGCTGGCCGATGTGCTGCAAAAAGCCCTGACCGTGCTGGTAGAGAACGGCACCTACGACAGGGTGATGGACAAATGGAACCTTGGCCCGATGAAACTGGAAAAACCAGGCATCAACCTGACCAGTACTAACCCGCTGTAATGGTTCAGCTGACGGGTGACAACAGGCTGCACTGCGATGTGCTGGTTGTTGGCTCTGGTGGTGCGGCATTAAGTGCCGCACTACGCAGCGCGGCAGCAGGATTGTCGGTGATTATCGCTGAGAAGTCCGTCTGGCTGGGCGGCACCACCGCGATGTCCGGTGGCGCTACCTGGGTTCCGGCCAATCATCATGCACGGGCGGCAGGGATTGCCGATTCATCGCAGGAGGTGATGCGCTATCTGACAGACAGCGCACCCGAGGGGTGGGAAGAGACAGAATCTGCGCTGTGGCAGGCATTTGCCGACAGCGCTGGTGAGATGCTGCAGTTTGTTGAACAGCATACGCCACTGCGTTTTGCACTGACATCTGAAGGCGATCCGCTGGCTAACGTCGGCGGGGCAATAAAACAGGGCAGGATGGTGGCACCATTGCCACTGCGGGCCAGCGTGCTGGCGGAGAAAAGCTGGAAAATACGGCCTTCGCCGCTGCCGCAGCTCTACACCTACCATGAAACTATCGGGCTGGATATCTGGCATCACCCGCTGCGGGAAAGCCTGCGGATGGCTCCAAAGCTGGCCTGGCGGGCACTAACCCGCACGCGAACCAAAGGTGCAGCTCTGGTCACCGGCCTGCTGGAAGGTTGCCGCAGGCTCGGCTGCCGGATTGAAACCGATGCGCGGGTGGAGAAGTTGTTAACCAGCGGCGATAGCCGGGTTACCGGTGCACTGCTCAACCAGCACGGCAAGCTGCTGCATGTTACCGCTGCACGGGGTGTGGTGCTGGCCTGTGGCGGATTCGAATGGGATGCACAACGGCGCACGGAGCATTTTCCTGGCAGCACGGATTTTATTGCCAGTCCACGGAGCAACAGCGGCGATGGGCATCGCATGGCAGAGGAAGTGGGCGCGGAGCTGGCGCATATGGATCAGGCCAATATCGGCGGCGGTATCCCGGCCCGCTATCTGGGAGAGCCATACGGCCTGTCAGTGTTCTTTCAGTATGAACCGAATGCCATTCTGGTTAACCGGCACGGCAGGCGGTTTGTTAACGAATTCACATTTAACCTTGGCGAGGCGCTGGATGCGCGGGACGAGAGCGGAATGCCTGCTCATCTTCCGGCCTGGATGATTGCCGATGCCGGTCTGTTAAGCCGCTCTCCGCTGCTGCGTTATTACGCCTGGCGGACACAGGGCTGGCTGCGCAAGGCTCATTCGCTAAGTGCGCTGGCAGCAGAGATTAATCTGCCTGAGGTGGTATTGCAGGAAACGGTCAGCCGGTTTAACGGTTTCTGCCTGCGGGGAGAAGACACTGATTTTCAGCGTCATCTCTCGTCGGCGCATGGCAAAAGCGATAAGCGGCTGCGCGGCGGTCTGCTGCCGATTGAGACCGGGCCGTTTATCGCCATACCGTTTAACCGGACGTTTCTGGCGACCAAAGGCGGCCCGCGCACGGATGAGTATGGCCGGGTGCGACACCGTGACGGAAACATTATTCAGGGGTTGTTCTGTGCGGGCGTGGGAATGGCCAATCCGATTGGCACCCGCGCGGTTGGGGCAGGTACCACCCTGGGGCCGAATCTGACCTGGGGCTATATTTGCGGCCGCACCCTGGCGCAGGGCGTTATGCAGGAAACTGAAAGCTATCCGGAGGTGCAGCAATGCACGGGTTAACGGGAAAAACCGCGCTGATCACCGGCGGCTCGAAAGGCGTCGGGCTGGCTATTGCGCAAACGCTGGCCAGTAATGGCGTCAATATTGCATTACTTGTCAGGTCGGACAGCGAAGCGGCAGAGCACGCCGTGAACCTGCTGCGCGGACAGGGAGTGAGAGCCGGTTTCTGGCTGGCAGACATGACTTTACGTACGGAGGTCACCGCAGCCGTACAGGCTATAAGCGAAGAACTGGGCGGCATTCAGTTGTTGATCAATAACGCAGGTGCCACCGCTCAGGCTCCGCTGCTTTCACTGGCGGACGAGCAGTGGCAGAAGGTGGTTAACGCCAATCTGAACGGCACGTTCGTGGTCAGCACTGAAGTGGCCAGACGGATGAAAGCAGGCGGCGTGGTGATCAACATTGCCGGTGCCTCTGCGCACCGGTGCTATCCCGGTGCGGGTGCTTATGGTCCTTCGAAGGCAGCGATTGTGAACCTGACCCGGCAGATGGCGCTGGAATGGGCTCCGCTCGGCATCCGTGTCTGCGGTGTCAGTCCGGGACCGATCCGCCCGGCGGATTCCGGCTGGCAGCAGCAGGAGCCGGAGCTGGCCGACGAGGTGACGCGCCTGCCGTTGAAACGGGCAGGTACGCCGGAAGAGATTGCGCAGACCGTCTGTTTCCTGGCATCACAAGCCGCCAGCTACATTACCGGACAGATGCTGGTGGTCGACGGTGGCGGGGCCAGTACCTGGTATATGACGCAGTAACCAGTAAAGGGGAAAGCTATGACAGCAGCAGGCACGGTGGTGGAAGCCCACCAGGTGCGGAAATCGTTCAGCGGCGTTGAGATCCTCAAGGGCGTCGACCTGACTATTGGCAGGGGAGAAGTGGTCTGCCTGATCGGGCCTTCCGGCTCGGGTAAATCAACCTTTCTGCGCTGCATCAACCATCTGGAAAAGATTGACGGCGGGGCGCTGTATGTCGATGGCGAAATGGTCGGTTACCGGCGCGAAGGCGATCGCTTATACGAGCTGAAAGAGGCCGACGTGGCGCGAAAGCGGATGCACATTGGCATGGTGTTTCAGCGATTTAACCTGTTTGGCCATATGACCGCGCTGGAAAACGTGATGGAAGCGCCGGTGACGGTGAAAAAGATCCCAAAAGCTCAGGCCCGCCAGGAAGCAGAGGCGCTGCTGGATCGGGTCGGGCTGAGCCACCGCTATCACTCTTACCCTTCGGCGCTGTCGGGCGGTCAGCAGCAGCGGGTAGCGATTGCCCGGGCGCTGGCGATGAAACCGACGCTGATGCTGTTCGACGAGCCGACTTCTGCTCTCGATCCCGAGCTGGTGGGTGAAGTGCTGGACGTAATGCGCAGCCTGGCAGAAGAGGGCATGACCATGGTCATTGTCACTCATGAGATGTCTTTTGCCCGCGACGTGGCGTCAAAAGTGGCGTTTATGGACAACGGCGCGATAGTGGAGACCGGGGCGCCGCAGGCGATATTCAGTGCGCCAGCCCATCCGCGCACGCGGGATTTCCTCACCAGAATTTTGTAATCGTAAAAGCGGGTAAAGGCGTTGACTTCGCTTATCTGCGGTGTTAATTAATCAATTAATTAATTCGAATTTCAGTACGGATCCACCATGCGTAACGAAAAGAGAATCGCCATGACCGATAACCAACAGGCGCTGCAGGACAGCAGGCTGAGAGCCACCAGAGAGAACCCGTGGCCGCACGATGATGTGAAAGTGGTTCCTTCGCGCTATTACGGACGCTGGATCTCCGCTTTGGTGATCGCCGCGCTGATCGGTCTGGTGACCGAATCGATGATCACCAACGAAAACTTTGGCTGGACAACGGTCGGCAAATACCTGTTTTCGCCGACCATCCTCAGCGGGCTGGTAACCACCAGTTGGCTGACGCTGGTGATTATGGCGCTGGCCATTGTGCTGGGTGTGCTGATCGCCGTGATGCGACTGTCATCCAATCCGCTGCTGGTGGGCTTTAGCGGCGGCTGGATCTGGTTCTTTCGCGGCACGCCGGTGCTGGTTCAGCTGATCTTCTGGTACAACCTGGCCGCGCTCTATCCGACGGTGAACATCGGCATTCCCGGCGTCTTCTCGCTGTGGTCTGGCAGCATGAATGACCTGATCACACCATGGACTGCGGCGATTTTGGGGCTGGGGCTGAATGAGTCCGCGTATATGGCCGAGATTATCCGCGCCGGGATCTCTTCGGTGGATGATGGCCAGCAGGAAGCGGCGAGGGCGCTGGGTATGCGTAAAAACCAGTACCTTAAGCGGGTCACCCTGCCGCAGGCGGTGCCGTTTATCATTCCGCCAACCGGGAATCAGATCATCGGTATGCTGAAAACCACTTCGCTGGTCAGCGTGATCTCCCTGTCGGACCTGCTCTATTCCGCGCAGGCGATTTATTCAAGAACTTACGAAAATATCCCTTTATTGATTGTTGCCTGTATCTGGTATCTGGTCGCCACCACGCTGCTCAGCGCGGTACAGACCCGCATAGAAAAACATTACAGCAAAGGCCGGGTGCGTTAAGCGCACTCAATAACTGTTTTTGACCGGGGAAGAACATGAGGCTGGGTTTATTCAACTTAATGTCTTTCAAAGATAACGCTGGCGGGTTGCAGGGCGTTATCCGCGATACGCGAGAGATGATCCAGGTGGCGGAGGCGATTGGCTTTGAAACGGCCTGGTTTGCCGAGCACCACTTTACCAACTACTCAATCAGCGTGTCGCCGCTGATGATGGCGGCGCATATGGCGGGCTACACCAGTCGCATCAGGCTGGGCACGGCGGTGATCGTCCTGCCGCTGTACCAGCCGATGCGGGTGGCACAGGAGATCGCGCTGGTGGATCGCCTGACCGAAGGGCGGCTGGTGCTGGGGATCGGCAGCGGCTATCAGGCCTGGGAGTTCGACCGTTACGGGCTGGATGTGGAGGCACGTACTGAACAGCTGCTGGCGCACTGGCAATTTGTCAGCGATGCGCTGACCGCCGGAAAAACCGTCTCTGCCAGCCGTTCCGGCGCGCCGCTGTATACCGATTTTCTGCTGGATACGCTGCAGCAACCGTTGCCGCCGCTGTATGTCACCTCCACCAATCCGGCGGTACTGAAGGCCTTTGAACCCTGGCAGGCGACGCCGTTTATGACTGCCGGTTACCGCGGGACGCACAAACTGCGCCAGATGGTGCGGGATGCCCGCGCTGGCTGGCAGGAAGCGGGGCTAAACGGTGATATGCCGGTGGCCGTGCAGCAATATATTCACGTCACTGACAGCCGCAGCGAAGCGCGCGCAGCTGCCGGGCGGGCGATGTTTGTCGCCAGAATGATTGCGGCGCTGCAGGGCAATACCAAGGTGACCGGCGAGGCGTTTATCGAAGCGACGCCGTTTGCCGGAGAGCCTTCTCCCGACCAGGTCTGCGACAATCTGATGTTTGGCGACGCCGAAACTGTCGCTGAACGGATCATTAGCGAAGTTCGCGCTATCAAACCGAGTCACTACAACTGTTTTTTCCAGTTTGGCGATATGCCGCTGGCGCAGGCGCGCCGTTCTCTTGAACTGTTCGGCGAGCGGGTTCTTCCGTTGCTGGAAGCCGAACTGGGTAAAATCACCGTTGATCTCAATCCTGCCATGGCCCGCTGAGGATGAATGTTATGCACAATGAACAGAAAATTGATTGCCGTTTTGATGATGGTGAGGCGATCGCCCGCCGTATCCTGTCCCAGCAAAGCGACAATGCGGCACGGGCCGAGACGCTGCCAGCGGATGCTTATAACAGTGATGATTTTTATCGTCTTGAAGAGCAGAAGGTGCTGCGTGAAGACTGGCTGTTCGTCGGCCATTTAGGCCAGTTGCCGAATGAAAACGACTACTTCACGATCGATGTGGTGGGCGAGCCATTGCTGATTATCCGTAAAGGTGAAGGCGTGCGTGTGATGTCCAATGTTTGTCTGCATCGCTGGGTGCCGATCGCCAGTGGCAGCGGTAATGCAGTGGTGTTTGTCTGTCCATTCCACAACTGGAGCTATGACACAGAAGGCCGGCTGACCGGGGCGCCATCTATGCAGCAGGCCGAGGATTTTGTACGCCAGGACTGCCAGCTGCCGCAGATTCGCCATGAAATCATCGCCGGAATGATTTTCGTCACCTTCTCCGCCAGCATCGGTTCGCTCAGCGAACGCTTTGGCGACCTGCTGCCGGTGCTGGACAAGTATCACCTCGCGGAGCTGGAATGCGCCTTTACCCTCGACTACGACTGCCCCTTTAACTGGAAGATGGCAGTGGAGACCTTTATCGAATGCTACCACCATGCCGGGGTGCACCGTACTACGCTGGAGGACAGCTTTCCGGGCCGTCTGACCTGGATAGGCGAAGACACACCAGGCTGGACGGTGTGCCATCAGCCGCTGCGCAAAAGGGGCGAACTCAGCGAAATCCTCACCGAGGGGCTGGTGCCTTTTGACGGGCTGGAAGGGGAAGATCTGCGCCGCAGCGATCTCTATCTGCTCTATCCGACCTGCCTGATGTCGCTGAATCCGGATCGCGTCACCATCAATGTGATCCTGCCGATGAGCAAATCGATGTCGCAGTGGCACCGTGTGGTGCTGGTCTCGAAAAAGGCCGCTGCACGGGAAGATTTCCCTGCCACGATTGAGCGGATGCGCAACGGAGTGTTAACCATCGTCGCGGAAGATCTGGAAATTAACGCCGAGCAGCAGCGTGGTAGCCGTTCGCAGCTAGCCAGGCCAGGACGACTGAGCCATCTGGAAACCTCTATCTGGCACTTTGCCAATTATCTGAAACGTAAACTGGCGGTATAAGGACTCAATATGAGAACGCTTAAGCTGGGCCATTCCGGTCTGGAAGTCTCTGCCCTTTGTCTGGGTTGCGTGACCTATGCGCCGCCTGAGGCCAGCGGTTATAGCTGGACCTTCGATGAAGAGCAGAGCCGTACATTTATCAAAAAATCGCTGGAATTGGGGATTAACTTCTTCGATACCGCGAATATCTACGCCAAAGGCGCCAGCGAAGAAGTACTGGGGCGGGCGCTGCGGGATTTTGCCAACCGCGACGAGGTGGTGATTACCAGCAAACTGTATAACCCGATGCGACAGGGACCGAACAGTAAAGGGCTGTCGCGTAAGGCGATCTTTGCCGAATGCGACCACAGCCTGCGTCGCCTCGGAACTGACTATATCGATCTCTATCAGATCCACCGCTGGGATTATGAAACACCGCTGGAGGAGACGCTGGAAGCGCTGCATGACCTGGTGAAGGCGGGCAAGGTGCGTTATCTCGGCGCGTCGTCGATGTATGCCTGGCAGTTCAGTAAAGCGTTACAGGTGCAGAAGTATCACGGTTGGGCGCGTTTTATCGCCATGCAAAACCATCTTAATCTGCTGTACCGCGAGGAGGAACGCGAAATGCTGGCGCTTTGCGTCAGCGAAGGCATCGGGGTCACGCCGTGGAGTCCGCTGGCGCGGGGGCGTTTGACCCGTCCGCTTGAACAGCAACAGAGCAGCGAACGCGGCGGTAAAGATTCCTACGCCGACTTCCTTTATCGCGCAACGCAAGATGCTGATAACAGGGTGATTCAGGCGGTGACCGATGTCGCCGCAGCACGCGGCGTGTCGCAAGCGCAGATCGCGCTGGCCTGGTTGTTTACCCGCCAGGCCGTGGCCGCTCCGGTGATTGGCGCGACTAAATTCCTTCATCTTGAAGAGGCGGTCGCCGCCAGTGAACTGACCCTTACTGCGGAGGAGATCGGCCTGTTAGAAGCGCCGTATGTTCCGCATCCGATCGTAGAACATACCTGAGGCAGAGTAATGATGAAAACAGCCGGACAGATTGCAGAAATTAAAGAGTCCCTGAAGCAGAAAGGCGTGGAGTATTGCATTGGCGCCTGGGTGGACATTCACGGTGTGCCGAAGGGGAAAGTGGTGCCGATTGAGCACCTGAGCCACATGGCCGCCGGGTCGGAACGTTATACCGGTTATGCGCTGGATGGCCTCGGCCAGTTGCCGAATGAGGATGAGCTGACCTCGGTGCCGGATCTTGACCATATCATCCAACTGCCATGGGAACCGAAGATTGCCTGGATGCCCGCCGATAACCACTTCCAGGGGAAGCCATACGACCTCAACACCCGCGTGGCATTACAGAACGTGCTGAAGCAGGCTAACGAGGTGGGCTTTGGCTTCAATCTGGGGATCGAGTGCGAAATTTACCTGCTGAAGCGTGAAGAAGATGGTTCGCTGACGGTACCGGAGAAGGACAACAAGCTGACCAAACCCTGCTACGACCTGCAGGGCTTTGTTGACCAGTTTGCCTGGCTGGACAAAGTTTCCGGCACTATTAATGCGCTGGGCTGGGATCTCTACTCGCTGGACCACGAAGACGGCAACTCGCAGTACGAGTTCGACTTCAACTATGCCGATGCACTCACTTCCTGCGACCGTTTTATCTTCTTCCGCTTTATGGCCAAGCACTACGCCAAAGAGCTGGGGCTGGTGGCGACCACCATGCCTAAGCCGTTTGCGGACAAAACCGGCACCGGCGCGCACTTCAACATGTCACTTTACGATCTGAAAACCGGCAATAACCTGTTTAAACATCAGCCGGGTAACCAGGACGATCCGTGGGGGCTGGGGCTGAGTGAAACCGGTTACCACTTTATTGGCGGACTGCTGAAGCACGGCCGTGCATTATGTGCCGCATTCGCACCCACGGTGAACAGCTACAAACGTCTGGTGCGCCAGGGCGCGATGAGCTACTTCAGCTGGGCACCTGTGTTTAACTCCTGGGGTTCCAACAACCGTACCAATGCGGTCCGCGTTCCGGCTGGCGGCGGGCGCTGTGAATCCCGCAATGCCGACGGTGCGGTGAACCCGTATCTGGCGGCAACGCTGGCGCTGGCAGCCGGGCTGGAAGGCATCCGCGAGAAGATTGACCCGCGTCAGCCGAATGAAGACAACCTCTACGCGATTGGCGAAGAGGAACGTAAGGCCCGCGGGATTGATTTCCTGCCACAAAACCTGCTGGAAGCGGTGGAGGCTTTTGACAGCGACCCGTTTGTGGAAGCGACGCTGGGCAAGGCGCTGAAAGACGAGTTTGTGAAATACAAACTGCAGGAGTGGAACAGTTATCACCTGCACGTCAGTCAGTGGGAAATCGACCGTTACAGCACGATTTTCTAGGATGAACGGCGGCCAGACTTTAGCGCTGCGGGTCACGCAGCGCAGGGAGACGGGCGGCGTATTGCTGCTGGAGCTGCAGTCGGCCGGGGGCGGTTTGCTGCCGCCTTTTACCGCCGGGGCGCATCTCACGCTGCAACTGGGTAACGGGCTGGCACGGCAATACTCCCTGTATAATTCCTCAGCGGAGCAGCATCGTTACTGTATTGCGGTGCTGGTCACCCGCCATTCGCGTGGTGGTGGAAGCTGGTTAAAGGAAAATGCACTGCCTGGCACAGTGCTTACGGCAAGCCCACCGCTGAACAGCTTTCCTCAGGGAAAGGGGGACGATCCGCTGTCACGGGCAACAACCGGCCCGTTGTCGTTTGAGGAGAATGGCATTACGCCCCGGTTGTTGCTGGCTGGTGGTATTGGTATCACTCCGCTGCTGGCGATGGCCGAAGTTTGCTCCCGCCAGTTTGCATTTCACTACGTCGGACGCAGCGATACGCTAAGTGCTTTTGGCAGCATGGAGCATTTCGGCTTACAGGCTCATTCGGCGATCGATGAAAGCCTGTTTACCGGACTGACGGCGAAGACGGAAGTGTATCTGTGTGGCAATGGCGCATTTATGCAGGCTGCTCGTGAGGCGCTGGCTGCCCGGGGCGTGGGCGATGAGCGGATTTTTGCTGAGTCATTCTCGCTGGCCTTACAGGAGGATGAGCAGGGATTCTGGCTGAAAATTGCCGATGAGGATCGCCGCATCTGGGTAAATGGTCAGCAGACGATGGCCGAAGCACTGATCGAAGCGGGCTACGAGGTGGCGATTTCCTGTGGCATTGGGCAATGCGGCAGCTGTGCGTTGGATATTGTGGAAGGCGAGGCCGATCATCGTGACACTTACCTGACAGACGAGCAGAAAACGGCACAGCGAAGGGTGATGCCGTGCTGCTCGCGGTCGTTATCGCCGGTTTTGGTGATTGATGCCCCGGAGTAGATTTTGATTTACGCCTGAAGCGGATTGGAAGGTCGGTGTTGGTAAGGTCACAAACGGATCGGGGATCGGTGTTAGTAAGGTCACAAACGGATTAGGGATCGGTGTCGGCAAGATGGAACGCATCCGGGACGCCGTAAACCCGTCCATGGGGGCTTGATTGCCGCGTCCATGCGGCAAACACCCGGCTGTGTTCCACCTTACCGTCCCCACAAACTTCTGAGTTGTGAATGAGGGAAAAGAACAAGTACAAGAATAAGCATAAAAGCAAAGATAATGGCGTGTAAGATACTGATAAATTTTGATAAAATTTTCAGGTGGTTTCTCTTCACAGCGACGCTGAAATTTATGACAGGAGGGGATAGCAGGATAAGCGGACTGTGTAGCGCATGGACGCGCTACTCAAGCCATCAGGGATGATTTCACGGCGTGTCCGTGTTCCTGCTATCCCCTCTGGCGAACACCGGACGTTCAGCTATTCAGGAAGCAGACTTCACCAGTGTAACTGTTCAGGCAGCAAGTTAGTTACCTGACGCAAGAATACCAGCGACTACCGGGGTTCCAACTGTTCGAACACAAACTCGCGCATCACCTGAATCGCATGTTTGTATTTAAAGGTTGGGAACATCACGTTGCGGAACAGCACGCCGTCGAGGAAGGTTGAGATCAGCATCGCCATATCGGCCGGGTTCACCTCGCGAAACTGCCCGCCAGCAATGCCTTCCTTGATGGTATTTTTGAGGATCACCGACTCCTTCTCGTAAAACTTTTTGATCGCTTTATCGATAGAAGGGATACGGCCATTGGTGCTGGAGTAGTCGAGGCTGATTTTTGCCAGCTTTTGCAGCAGATGGAACTGCAGAATGTGGATTTCAATCCACAGAAACAGAATCTCTTTCGGGCCATTTTCGCTGCCAATCACGCTGTCGAACTTGCGGAAGGCATTCTCCACGGCGGTTTCAATCACCTTAATGAACAGGTCTTCTTTTGAGCCGAAATAGTAATAGATCAACGCCGAATTCAGCCCGGTGGCGGTGGCAATATCTTTAATTCTGACCGAGGAGTAATTCTGGTGCGCAAACAGCTCGAAGGCAGACGACTGCAACAGCTCGGCCACTTCGCTCTGGGATTTTTTGGCCTTCCTGCCGGTTTCACTGGTGGAACGTTCCGCTTCCTTCATCTGGTCACCCTTATGGCGTCTGCGCTAAGCCCGGTAAATTAAGTTAACTAGTTAATTAATCATATCATATTCAGAGGCAGAATCCGCATGAACCAACATGAAATTCATTACCTCGGCGACCTTGATTTACAGCACGGTGGCGTGCTTGAGCAGGCGGCGATTGGCTGGCAGTCATTTGGTGAACTAAACGTCGCGCGGGACAATGCAGTGGTGCTGTTCAGCTACTACACCGGCACGCACCAGAGCTACTATCCGCTGATAGGTGAAGGCAGAGCACTGGATCCTGCCCGCTGGTATATCGTGCTGATCAACATGTTCGGTAACGGCGTTTCAACCTCGCCCGACAATTCACTGAGCCAGCCTGGCAGCCGCTATCCGCAGGTGACGCTGATCGACAATATTAATGCCCAGTATCAACTGCTGATCACGACGCTGGGGATTAAAAAAATTGCCCTCGTCAGCGGCTGGTCGATGGGCGCGATGCAGGCCTGGCACTGGGCGGCCGCCTGGCCGGAGCGGGTGAATAATTTGCTGGCCGTCTGTGGTTCCGCCCGCTGCTGGCCGCTGAATTATGTTTTCCTCGAAGGGGTGAAGGCCGCGCTGCAGGCCGATCCACTCTGGCAAAACGGACAATATACTCAGCCTCCCTTACAGGGGCTGGCGGCTTTTGGCCGCTGCTATGCAGGCTGGGCTTATTCAGCACAATTTTATCGCGAACAGCTATGGCGGCGGCTGGGGTTCGACAGCCAGCAGGCATTACTGGATGACTGGTGCGCTGACCACCAGAGCTGGGATGCCCACAATCTGCTGGCGATGCTTTACAGCTGGCAGCAGGCAAACATTGGCGATCTGCCTTGCTATCAGGGCAATCTGCATGCCGCACTTGAAGCCATAACGGCGCGCACGATTGTGATGCCTTGTGATACCGACAGCTATTTCACGCTGGAGGAGGGGAAGCTGGAGTGCGGGCGGCTTAAAAACGGCGAGTTCCGGCCCATTATTTCACCGTTCGGCCACTGTGCCGGGGCACCGGGACGTTTTGCAGAAGAAACTGCTCAGATTGAACAGGCAATCAGGGATCTGCTGGGATAACAGGCCGGTCAGTAACCGGCCTGCCGGGCATCAGTCAATAATGCTCAGTTCCACCACCCGGCCCTGATCGAACCAGGTTTCCAGCCCGGTAACGCGCAGTTCCAGCGCACCTTCCACCACTTCCCCAATATAGGAAATTGGCAGCGGTTCCGCTGCGGTATCGTCGCCATACACCACGCAGAACTGCTGGCGCGGGCTGTAATAGCAGACCGCACCGGTTGCTTCGCCATACTGCTCGCGGCGCAGCTTGCCAACATCTTCAGTTTTATATTTATTTTCCCAGGGAGCGACAATTGGCATGGTGAAAAACACCATATCGCCAATCAGCTTGCCGTGTTGCAGTACGCTCTTCATCGGCAGCTTTTCACGCAGTACCTTGCACAGGTTGGGGACCTTGTCATCCCACACTTCAATCACGCAGACTTTCTCGCCCGCCACACTCATCTGTAATTTCATGATCTCTCCAGGCTGTCAGGCTTTGACGCGGCGGAAGCCGTCACCCAGCCCCCATGGAAGAATAAAGTCGACCCACATATGCAGGCGGTTAGCCCAGGAGAGGGCCGCGTGCGACAGGCGAACCAGCTCGTCCAGCGTCCGGCAACCGGCAGCGACGCTGACATAAATGTGCAGCAGCTTTGCCGCCTCTGGCAGACTGACAAAATCAAAGAAATCAGCCTTGTAGCCGATGATCTCCTGAATGATCATCTGCAGCGTTTTTAAATCTGCCGCCTCAGGATTATCTTCCGCCACGCGGATCAATCCCCACAGCATCTCGTCAGCCAGCGTACGGGCTTCCCCTTCAGCAAAAATAATGGTGCTGAGATACTGGCCACGTGCACCAGTACCGCGCGGCACTTCGCCCCGGCCCAGCGCGGCGATTTCGGCTGGTTGCTCGAACCAGATTTTTTCTCGTTGCTGATCGAAAAGCGCGATCGCGTCATCAACCGTCATAACTTTTCTCCTGTTATTGGCATTGTCTGAATCCTGCCCGACCTGCGGCATGGTCCCAATTAATTAATTGAGTAATTAAATTTGCAAGGTTTGTGCCAGGCTTGAGTGTAAATTAATCAGTTAATTAACAATGGGTTGCTTTGTGAGCGTCCTGGAGGAGCGATTTTCACGCTGTAAGACAGTGCGCTTGCACCAGTTTGAACAGCAGGAAGTTCCCTGTAGCGGCACACCGGCCTGCCATCACCTTAACGCAAATTTCAGACATCGGGAGCGACTGAGATAATGTGCTAAAATAACGTCAACTCCGCCAGATATTTAAAAATGCTTTTTTTATTGTCTGTTAATGGAATTATCTGGAGTGATCTGGGTTAAATAAAATAACTTACCATTCAATTGATTTTTTTAATTATTTATTTTTTGAGGCTAATTGCTCTTTTCATTCTTATATCGGCAAATAGAAATAATCCTATTTTCTGTTAAGCGCACACTTAAATAAGACATTTACTAATCAAACAGATTAACAATGTATCTGTTTGCTGGTGGCAGGCGATAATTGCAGCATCAAAGGACACGGACTTTTCAGGCAACAGGGAAGCTGACTCATGAATAAACCCACACAGAATATCCTGCACACTGGTGGCGATCCACGTGCATTGCCGGAGTTTATCGCGCTGCGCGTTGAGACGGGAAAACTGAGCCAGACAGGGCGCGGCGATGTTGACTGGCTTCGTGTTGAGCAATTGTGCATTTCGCTGTTTCGGCTCAACGGGATGGATCTGCAAAGCGTGGCCTGGTACACGCTGGCCCGTGCCTGGCGGGCCGGACTGGCAGGGTTGTGCGAAGGATTAGAAATTGCCACCGCGATGATGAAGTATCAGTGGGCCACGCTGTGGCCCAATCCGCTTCCGGCCCGTCTGGCAATCATTACCTGGCTGAGCACCGGACTGCAGCATGTTTTGCTTTCGCTGAAGCTGACTTCCGACGATCTTCCGCTGTTGCAGCGTCTTGAAACCCAGCTCGATCAGAATATTGAGACGCTGGAGAAACTGGCGCAGAAACATTTGTCGCAGCTTGACCGGTTGAAAGTTCAGGTCAGCAGTGTGGTCAACCGTGTCCAGATCCCGCAGCAGTCAGCCACGCTTGCCATTTCGCAGTCTGAGGCAGGTGAGGCCAATGGTGGGCAGATCCCGTCGAACCGCTATGGGCAGGATTTTACCCCGCTGATTTATGTCCCGCGTGATTTAACCAGCTCCGCCCTCAGCGTCAGCTTCAGTTTCTGGGAGCGCAGCCGCGCCTTCTTTGCCGGAATGTTAGTGATGGCGTTGTTCGGGTCAATGGCACTCTGGGGCTATGAACTGATGCAGCCGGAACCCGGTAAGGCGCAGCAAATTGCGATGCTGGCACAGCAGATCTCGCCGGAGCAGAGAAAGCATGACGAGAACTGGAAGGAGGCGATGGTTGCCACAGCCTTGCCGCCGGAACAGATGCAGCTGTGGCAAACGGCGCAGTTCAGACTGCAGCGTCTGAATGCCGAGCTGGATTCTCCCGAGTTTCAGCGTACTCAGGTGATGTCGGTGGCTGAACTCAAGGCAAGGCTGATCACCATTCAGCAGCCATTGAACGATCTGGTCCCGCTGGAGGAGTTGCTGCGTCAGTTGGAGAAAAATCCGTATTCGCTGGTGCTGCGGGGAAAAATTGAGCACCGGATTAAGCAGGATCTGGCGCGTTATTCGCTAATCCTGCAGCTTGATGATGAGGAAGAGTAGCAGGAAAGCGCATCCCGGCAGCACCACCGGGATGCAGGGAGGATCAGAACATCATCACCATCCATGGATAAGCAATCAACATCATACCGCCGAGGAAGATTGCCCCGAAGATTGTGCCCAGCCGCCAGTAATCTTTCGTCGGCAGATAACCACTACCGTAATAGATTGGGCTGGGGCCGGTACCATAAGGGGTGATAATGCCCATCACGCCCAGTGAGGTGACCATCATCAGACAGAACACCGGCATATTGATCCCCGGTATTGAGGCGGCGATAGTCAGCGTGGCGGGCAGCAGCGCGGTAGTATGTGCGGTGGTACTGGCAAACAGATAGTGCAGCAGGAAGAAGGCGATCAGCAGCACCACTGCCGAGACCTGCGGATCATATCCCTGCAGCAGCTGGCTGCCTTCTTTGCCCAGCCAGGCGATAAAGCCAACGCGGGCCAGACCATCAGCGAGTGCCACCAGAGTGGCGAACCAGGCGAAGGTATTCCACGCGGGTTTATTACTGGTGATATCGTTCCAGTTCAGCACGCCGGTCCACAACATCAGCACCACCACCAGCATTGCTGCCATCGCCGGTTCAATCCATGCGGCGGCAAAAATCCACATCAGCAGCGCCGAGCAGACAAACACCAGCAGCAGGATCTCATTGCGCGACAGCTTGCCCAGCTTCTCCAGCTCGCTGGTGGCCCAGCGGGGCACCTCATCGTTAACCTTGACTTCTGGCGGGTAGAACCAGTAAGCCAGCAGCGGCATGGTCAGGATCAGCAGCACGCCAAGCGGCAGGAAGGCCAGGAACCAGGTTCCCCAGGAGATTTCAAAACCGATAATGCTTTTCACCAACGCCAGAGCCAGCAGGTTAGGTGCCAGGGCCGATAAAAACATTGAGCTGGTGATACAGGCTGCGGTGATGGCTACCCACATCAGATAGGAGCCGATTTTGCGCGCGCTCGGATCGTTGGGTTTGGAGCCATACAGCGGCGGCAGGTTAGCGATTATCGGGTAGATAGTGCCTCCGCTGCGCGCGGTGTTGGAGGGAGTGAACGGAGCCAGCAGCAGGTCGGCAAAGGTGATGGCATAGCCCAGCGTCAGGCTGCGCCGACCAAGATATTTCACCAGGATCAGCGCCAGTCGGCGGCCAAACTGAGTTTTGTCATACCCGGCGGCAAACATAAAGGCCCCAAAGATCAGCCAGACCGTGGAGTTGCCAAAACCACTCACAGCCCATTTAAAAGCCTCAGTGGGCATTTTAAATTTCGGGTTGGCGATTTCCGCCGGGCTGAACAGCAGCCACTGGCTGAACAGGGCAATCACCACCACGCCGGTCAGACCGATTACCGCGCCGGGCAGCGGTTCGAAGATCAACCCGACAATCACCCCAACGAAAATAGCAAAGAAGTGCCAGGCATAAGGTTCCAGGCCAGCAGGCACCGGAACCAACAGCAGCAGCACCGCCACCACAATCGGCATGAACAGCATGATCAGACGTTTCTTTTGTCCCGCTGGCGCAGGAGCAGCTTTATTGGGTTCGCTCATAACTGAAGTAGGTTCCATAGTTTATGACAAGTTGATGAGAGTGCGCTGAAGCCCTTATCACTCAGACTACTTATATACGTTAATTTTATTTTTGTTTAAGAGTGGCCTTTTATTCATTAAAGAAATTAATGAGTCGCAACGGAAATATAATGACATTCTGCTGCAAATAATGTGATGGCATCGTAATTATGCTTTTAAGGGGAGAGTTTTACTGGCTCCGCTCGACTGAACCTTCGCCATTCTGGCGGTAAAACCTGAGCAATTTCAACCCTGAAGCCGTCCCAATCCCTTGACTGTAGAACATCTTGATCCAAAAGCCAAATATTGTCTATAACTCTATGAATTACATGTGGTTAATTTTGACGTTAATCGAAAGTTGATTTTTGGAAACCTTTAGTTAACAATTCAGGATAGAATCTTCTGATTATCAGTTAATTACCAATCCTGTTCATCGCAAGTTTATCTCCCAAAACAGTACCGATCGCTAAAAAGTATTATTGGGAATAATCACAGGAAATCGGGCGGTTTAAACAGCGGGAAATATTGCGTCCATAAGAGAGTTCAAAACTATTCAATACTGGAGTAGATCATAATGAATACGCTCACCCCGGTTCTTAATCCTCTCACTCTGCCAAATGGAGCGGTATTAAAAAACCGCCTGTTGATGGCACCCATGACCACCTGCACGGGGTTCTACGACGGTACGGTAACCAGTGAACTTGTCGAGTACTATCGCGTTCGTGCTGGCAGCATCGGCACAGTGATCGTTGAATGCTGTTTTATCGATCCCAAAGGCCCGGCTTTTCCCGGCGCTATCGCCATTGACAGCGACAATAAAATCGCCGGTCTGACCAGAATTGCCGATGCCATCAAGTCTCAGGGCTCCAAAGCGATCCTGCAGATTTATCACGGTGGCAGAATGGTGGAGCCTGAGCTGATTGGCGGCAGAACTCCCGTCGCACCGAGCGCCATTGCCGCTCCGCGTGAAGGGGCCACTACGCCTCAGGCGCTGAGCGGAGAAGAAGTTGAGGTGATGATCACCAAATTTGGTGATGCGGTTAACCGCGCCATCAAAGCCGGGTTCGACGGCGTGGAAATCCACGGCGCTAACACCTATCTGATCCAGCAATTCTACTCGCCCAACTCCAACCAGCGTGATGACCAGTGGGGCGGCAGCCGCGACAAACGCGCCAGCTTCCCGCTCGCCGTGCTGGAAATCACCCATAAAATGAAGGATCGCTTTGCTCATGACTCCTTCATCATCGGTTACCGCTTTTCACCGGAAGAGCTGGAAATTCCCGGCATCCGTTTTGACGACACGATGTATCTGCTGGAGAAACTTGCCGCCCGCGGTCTGGACTACGTGCATTTCTCCGTTGGCCAGCTGCTTCGTCCTTCCATCGTCGATATCCGCGATCCGACGCCGCTGATCACCAAATTTATTGAGATGCGTTCGCCTGTGCTGGCAAAAGTCCCGGTGATTGGCGTGGGTGGCGTGCTAAATAAAGCTGATGCGGAAAGCGCACTGGAGCACGGCTTTGATTTGGTCGCCATTGGTAAAGCCTGCATCGCTTACCCTGACTGGGCCGATCGCATTATCAACAACGACCATCTTGAGCTGTTTATCGACAGCAACAAGCGAGAAGAACTTTCCATCCCTGAACCTCTGTGGCGCTTCTCGCTGGTGGATGCGATGATCCGTGATATGAGCGCCAGCGGCCGTAAATACAAAGCCGGGGTTTATCAGGAGAAAGTGGAAGCCGAGGCGCTGAAGCTGAAGATCAACGTCACGCTGGACACCGACCGTATTACCGACATCATGCTGGTGCCGGACGATACGCTGGACGTGGATTTCACCACCACCTTTGAGAGCCTGCGTACGCGCATGCTGGTGGCGAACAGCCCGCATGTGGATGCCATTACCGGTGCCACAACGCAGAGCGAGGCGCTGAAAAAAGCGGTTTCCCGCGCGCTGGCTACCTCCAGCAAGGAGCACGTTATTGAGGAGGGGGGTAACCCTCAGGCACCGCAAAATTACGATGTTGTGGTGATCGGCAGTGGTGGTGCCGGTCTGGCAGCCGCTATTCAGGCGCATGATGAAGGCGCCCATGTAGCGATTATCGAGAAAATGCCAACCATTGGCGGCAACACTATCAAGGCTTCGGTGGGAATGAATGCGGCCGAAACCCGTTTCCAGAAGCTGAAAGGCATCGAGGACAACAAAGAGCTGTTCTACAACGAGACGCTGAAGGGTGGCAAAAATAAAAACAATCCGGTGCTGCTCAGGGAGTTTGTTGAGCTGGCCCCGGAAGCGGTTGAATGGCTGGATGCTAAAGGCATTGAACTGAACGACATCACCATCACCGGCGGCATGAGCATCGATCGTACCCACCGTCCGGCCGATCGCTCTGCGGTAGGCGGCTTCCTGATCAGCGGCCTGGTGAAAAATATCAACAAGCGTGAGATCGAAGTACTGCTGGAAACCTCGGTCGCCGAGATCCTGTTCGAGAATGGCGCGGTGGCCGGGGTGAAAGTGGTAGATGAATATAATGACAGCCGCATTCTGAATGCGAAAAGCGTTATTGTCGCCACCGGTGGCTTCAGCGCCAACCGTGAGATGGTGGTGAAATACCGCCCTGAGCTGGATGGCTTTGTCACCACCAACCACAAGGGCGCTACCGGTAGCGGGATCGCCATGTTGCAGAAAATTGGCGCGGATACGGTGGATATGGGCGAAATCCAGATCCACCCGACCGTCGAGCAGACCACGTCCTACCTGATCTCTGAAGCCATTCGCGGCGGCGGGGCGATCCTGGTCAGCCAGGCGGGTAAGCGGTTCTATAACGAGATGGAGACCCGTGACAAAGTCTCCGCCGAGATTATCGCGCTGCCAGAAAAAAGCGCCTGGATCATTTTCGACGAAGAGGTACGGCGCAATAATAAAGCGGCTGACGAATATATCGCTAAAGGCTTTGTGATAAGCGCACCGTCACCGCTGGATCTGGCCGTTAAGCTGAACATGGATTCCCATGCGCTGCTGGCGACGCTGGAGCGTTATAATCTCTTTGTTGAGAAGCAGGATGATGAAGACTTCGGCCGGAAAACAGCGCTGCGCCATCCGCTGAAAGCAGCGCCGTTCTACGCGATTCGCGTAGCACCGGGTGTTCACCACACCATGGGCGGCGTGACCATCAACCCGGAAACCCACGTGCTGGATGCGCAGAAACAGGTGATACCGGGGGCCTGGGCGGCTGGTGAAGTGGTGGGTGGGATCCATGGTGCTAACCGTATCGGCGGGAACGCCGTGGCGGACATTATTATCTTCGGAATCCTCGCCGGACGGAATGCCGCTGCTTTCTCTCGCGGTCGGTAGTTTCGGTAAGCCGGTAAAGAACAGTTCCGGGTGCTGTTCGCTTTAAACTTAGCGGAGGTTGTCGAAAGACATCCTCCGAAACTCCATGCAGTCAGGACAAGGTTTACAACGTATTGCTGCGCTTACTGATAAATAGCCGATATGCGACAAAGAGCCCCAGGGTGATGAGAAACGAGGTAATCATGGTGAAATCGGCCAGCATATTTAAAGTGTTTTCAGCGCCTGATATACCAAAGATATGCGCTAATCTGACGGGGAAATCTTCGGGGATGACAGTTGGCAGCACCATTGATACGGCCATAAACACGACCAGTAAACACTGTAAAGAAAGTAATCCTTTGAATATTTTCACTATTTTACCTCAACTATGCCATAAGCTTTAATGGGGATTCCGGGGACAGGGATCATCATTGTTGATAACAGTTTTTTTCGTAAATAATCAAAGTCACCTATATGGTTCAGCGTTATACAACCCTCGCTTAATCCAAGTGGCCCTATTGGATGCAGGCGAAAATTTCTGCGTTTAACGCCATCTATAAATGTGTGGTCATCAATGTTGCCATCGTCACGGTATAGGGCTAACCACTCCGTACGGTCAGTTCCGTAGCCATGTTTAATAAAGAAGTGGCGCAACCGGGATAAGAATCCGCCCGATTCGCGGCCAACATTATAATAATGTCCTTTAAGCAATGGACCTGTATCCGGAACGCCGGTCATAAGGTCATTATTCCTGCCATGTAACTGGCCGGAGAAGGCTGGGAGTTTTGCCACCCCGTCGCAGTCAAGGATTGATGAAGGTAGGCCGTTTAAGGTGAAGGTGCAACAGATAGCCATTTAATCTCTTAAGCAATTGTTTCCTTATGAGAAAGTAACCTGTCTGATTAACGTGTGTTAAAGTGTGATTAAAATCACAAGTTCATGGTTAGGAGATTGAATCGCCTCTTTTGAGAGCGCCTGACCATGAATTTTATCGCCCACCATCCCTTTGATGACGCAGTTATGCGTGAGTATGTGTGTGAAAATGCCGTCTCTGATGTATTTTTAACCGGAAAGCCATTTTTCAGGCGCACTGATCCAATTCAGGCATCCGAAGCCATCGCTTTTTCTCCATTCCACGCAGCCTTTCCGACAATAACTCCGTTGCATGGAGGCCGGCCTGGGCGCCGGCGAAACGCAGCCGGTCACCACACAGGATGCATTTGTACGGATCCGTGCCCAGGAAGCCCTTCATGAGCACGGCGAATCCCGGCTTCTCAGGTTTTTCCCGCGCCTGCATCTGCAGGGCTTCATACACCCGGGGGAGCAGCGTTCCCCTTTTCCGATTGGCCAGAAAACCGGAGTAACGCACCATCTTAAAATGCCGGGCCGGAACGTGGCTGATATAGCGCCCGATCATCTCTTCCTGGCTCAGCGTCTGGCGTTTATGCTTCCCGTGCGGTGATCAAGATAGTGATGAACCACCGCGCCGCCGCCATAGTGCCGCAGGCGGGAAGCCGACACCGGCGGCCGCTTCAGGTACCGGCCCAGATATTTCACGCTGTGCCAGGCTCCCCGGGCCTTTTTCGCAAAATGCACCTTCCAGTACCGGCCGTACTGTGCCTGCAGATAGCGCCGCCACTGGCGTTCATCGCGAATGTGGCCCAGATCGCGCAGCCTGCCGGGCATGATGCGATCGTAGCTGCAGCGCAGCAGGCGGATAACGGCGCTCCGTCAGATGGCCTCCACGGCCTTCTTTTTGAAGAAGAGGCTGCGCCAGACGCCGTGTTTGACATTGAGGCCACCGCGGGTGACGGAGACGTGAATGTGCGGGTGCTGATTAAGCTGTCGGCCGTAAGTGTGCAGGGCGCAGAATATGCCTGGCTCAATGCCCTGTTTACGCGCCCAGTTCAGCATGGCGCGGGTGGCGCAGCGGAACAGGTCGTTAAGCAGCGGCCAGTTGTTGTTAAAGAACGGCCACAGCAGATGTGGCAGGGTGAAGGTGATGTGCTGCCACTCGCAGTCGGGCAGGACGTGCTGCTGCTCAGCAATCCACTGCTCAGTGGACTTCATGCCGCAGGCGCTGCACGCCTTTGACTTGCAGCTCTGGCAGAAGAAGCGGGAATGGGTACAGTCCGGGGAAGCACAGCAGTAGCGACGAACACCCATGGCGCAGGTGCCACAGGCGAGCATGCGTTCAACGGCGAGGCGGGTCCACTGACTGACGCCGTCACCGTGTTTTTCGAGGTAGTTGTTCCAGCCGTCATCGACGGTGAAGAGCACTTCAGCGGGGCGGGGGATATACATGGTGCTGAGTATAAAATGAGACTCAGTGCATGCAAAGCATCGGACCGGCGAAGCCGTGACGCTCGCCCTGCAAGGGTGCTACGTTCTCTTCTGCACCCGCTGGCGCCTTCATGCGCTGACGCGCATCAGAAAACATCGCCCGGTTTGTGATTTCATCTGCGGAAACGGACATGGCATTCCTGATATCATCCGGGCTTAATTCAGGATGAAAGGAATGTCACATGGATACGGATGAAGGTGTGAAAATTGTCATGTCCCCGGTACAACTGGCGGCGCTTTTATCTGACAAAAGCGTCAGCGAGGGAGAAACCATGAGTAACCGCCTCTATGGTGGTTTGGGACTTGCCAGCGGCATTGTTGAAATGTTTGGAGCCGGTGCGATGTGTATCGTACCGGAACCTACGATGCTGACCAAAGCAGGATGCGTCATCGTGGGCACTCACGGCCTCGATACCATCCAGTCCTCCCTCCGTCAGGTCTGGTCCGGGCGTGATACCCACAGTGATACGTATAACGCGGCGGTTTCACTGGCCAGCTCTCTGGGGGCTGACAGAAAAACGGCAATGAAGGTGGGATTTACGGTCGATCTGGCCATCCCTGTTGCATTCTCACTCGCAACTGGTGCCGTGCGGGTTATTGCGATCAGAAGTGGCCGGATAAAGCTGGCGTCTTATGAGGCTCTTCCCGGAAGCCGTTCGGGTGGGCACACCATCGAAAAGCACGCAGGTAAATCAGCAGATGAATTATTTACACGGCTTGAGTCGTCCCCGAGGCTCATGCAGTCGGGTAGTTTCATCTCTGTGCAGGATGCGGAAATCCTTATTTCAAAAGTACTCAGGAACAATAAAAATCAGATTGCCATTCTGGCTAAAAATGTCCCACAAGGACAAAATCTTAAAATGATATTCGACGGCAGCTTTGCCAGAAAGACCGGTATTTCTGTCAGCAGGGGCTCCGCAGAAGTTAAAGATTGCTATAAGGTTCGTGTGGTCCTGAAATTTTAATACTGGCACGGGAAACCCTATTTCGTGCTGACGTCTTTTCCGATGGTATAAGCATGAAAAATTTAAATACGTTCGGGCTGGACAGCCTTATAGCCATTTATTTTGGGCAGGATTACGATTTGTTTGGTAGTGGCGAGAGCGTCAGTGCCCAGATTGACGCCTGGATTACTGAAACCCCTGTTGCTTTCAGGGAGGGGATGCTCGGTGATATAGAGCAGTTCTGCCGGGAATGTGATAATGTTGATGAAGATTTTGAGACCCGCTATGGGGATGATTTTTCGACAGCGCTGTGGGACACGACTCCGGGCGATTTTCTTGAATTGCTGAGGGAAAAAATAAAAGCCTCCCTGCCGGGGTATTGAGCAGAGGTTCTACACAGGCATCGACTAAATTTCCGTTACCTCAGTTTCAGCCCTGCAACCAGTGCATCCAGGTCAATTAACGTGAAGTTGGCTAGGCGTAAGGATTCGTGCGTAAATGTGTAATATCGTGCTCTAGCCCTTGCCACATCTACGCTGTCAAAATCTAGCGTCATGCCACTGGCTGTATCAATATATGAGTTTATGGTTTCTAATATGGAAGTAATGAGCTGCCAGGACTATCGACTACAAGGGCTACACTTTGTTTTGCCCTCCGGCGTACAACCCCATAATGGCGCGTATCAAACGCGGCGATCTGTGCCCGGTGGAACAGGTAGAGGGGTCTGAGGTCCAATCTTTAGTGTGCCATCTTGGGTTTTGAACAGCCATCAGAATTGCCATTCAGCGAAACACCCTGAACATCACCAGCGTTGCACCAGATGCAAAACTACGTTGTATATCCCCTGCATTATCATCTCTTGCATTGTCGTTTAAGTTAAATGTACCCGCAGCAGGATGTAGTTTCCTAATTAATGCAGTTAATTTCAGGAGAACGATAATGAGCCATTTCACTACCTCAGATAATGTTCGTATTGCGTATAAAGATTGGGGCAAAGGTCAGCCGATTGTTTTCTCTCACGGATGGCCGCTTTCCGGAGATGCCTGGGACGCACAAATGCTTTTCTTTGGGCAGAACGGTTTCAGGGTTATCGCCCATGACCGCCGTGGGCATGGCGCATCTGAGCAGCCCTGGGAAGGCAACAATATGGACCGTTACGCGGATGATCTGGCAGAACTGATCGAACATCTTGACCTGCATGATGCGATATTGATTGGTCATTCAACCGGTGGAGGGGAAGTCGCCCGCTATATCGGCCGTCATGGTTCTTCCCATGTTGCAAAAGTGGTGTTAGTCGGCGCTGTTCCGCCGTTAATGTTGCAAACGGCTGATAACCCACAAGGCACGGCTCTGGAAGTTTTCGATAATATCCGCACCGGTACCGCAACCAATCGTTCGCAATTCTTCCGTGAGCTGGCAGTGCCGTTTTATGGCTTTAATCGTGAAAATATCGCCACCAATGATGGTCTGGTCGAATCGTTCTGGCGGATGGGGATACAGGGCGGCATCAAAGGGGAGTATGACTGTATCCGTGAGTTTTCCGAAGTTGATTACACGGACGATCTGAAAAAAATTGACAAGCCTGCCCTGATTATTCACGGTGATGACGATCAAATTGTACCCATTGCTGCGGCAGGCATTAAGAGCGCGAAAATAATCGCAGGCGCTGAGCTGAAAATCTATCCCGGCGCCAGTCACGGTTTGGCTCAGTTAAATGCACTGCAGTTTAATCAAGATGTGCTTGCGTTTATCCGTCAGTAAATTATCCCCGTCACGGTAAATAACCAGGCGTATTAATTTACCCTGACTTCCCTCAGCAAATATCAGTTTCCTCTGCCGTCTGCTGGTTGAGGAACTGATAAATAAAATCGACAAATAATTTCACCATTTTAATGTCGCGACGGCTTGGATGATAAAGCGCATACACCGCGGATTCATCCTCGTCAGCGGTTACATCAACGCGTATATCCGGAAAAAGCGCTAAAAGGTCGCCGCGCTGAACGTCGTTATTCACCAGCCAGTCCGGAAGCAAAGCAATACCCTGTCCGCCCAAAGCCGCCTGCCTGAGTATCTGAGAATTGTTGCATCTAAGGTTTCCCTCAACGCTGACGCCTTCTGTTTTATCGCGGAAGAAAAACCATTTTGTCTGACCGGAAGAGTAGGAGAAAAGCAGGCAATTATGGCGTCGTAAATCGGCAGGCAGCAATGGCACGCCTTTTTCAGCGAGATAGGCCGGGCTGGCGCAAAGAACGCGCTTTTGCAACAGCAGCTTTTTGGCAATGACATTTTGCGCAGAAATTTTCCCCAGCCGGATGCTGAGATCCAGCCGGTTCTCAGCCAGATCAACCACATCGTCAGTAAAATTGAGTTCAAGCCGGATAAGCGGATATTGCTTCATGAATTCAGGCAGTAAAGTGGCTAAATATTGCATTGACCAGGATACCGGCAGGCTGGCTCTGAGGATCCCGCGAGGCATACCGGAGTGGTCGCGGGCTTCGTAGTTAGCGTAGGAGAGATCGGCCATAATCCTGCAGGCATGCTGGTAATACCGCTCTCCGGCCCCGGTTAACGATACCTTTCGGGTTGAGCGAACCAGCAGCACCGTTCCAAGATATTGCTCAAGCGTGTCAATTTGCCGGGTGACGGAAGAGGTGGCAAGCGACAGGCGCCGCCCGGCGGAAGAGAATCCTCCTTCCTCAACCACCGCTACCAGCGCCTGTAAAGACGAAAACATATCCATAGCTTTAACTTTCTCGTATAGGAAAAACGCCTGTGTGAGATCCTTACCTTAGCCTGTTTTGAGTATGGAATACCAGTCAGCTTTGCGTGCTACGCAATAGTGTTTCCGGTTTTACTGCTATTCTCCGCTATTACTGAGACTGTTATGGTTAACGTCAGCAGCCAGACAGTTAATTATTATTTATGCCCTTACCTGTGTGGCATAAATAAAATGCGGAGGTGCCTGTGTCAGATATCATCTTACCTAAAAAAGCCATTATTATCGGCGGTTCCCTTGGCGGGCTTTTTGCCGGAAACATGATGCAAAAAGCCGGATGGGATGTGGATATTTTCGAACGCTCGGCAAAAAACCTGGATAGCCAGGGCGGTGGAATAGTGTTGCAACCGCAAGTGGTACAGATTTTTCAGGAAAGCGGCGTTAATAAAAACTGGGATGAGATGGGCGTTCGTTCACAATATCGCATTTTTTATAATCCCGACGGCACGGTTGAATACAAACAGTTAGCTCCGCAAATTCAAACCTCATGGTCATTAATTTATTCGACATTGCTGACGACGACGGGTAAAGAGCATTACCACCAGGGGAAAAAACTGCAACTTATCGATTCGCAAAAAGAGGACGTTACCGCGTGGTTTGAGGACGGTAGCCATATAAAAGGCGATATTCTGATTGGCGCCGATGGCAATAACTCCACCGTCCGGCAGTTGCTCTGGCCGGGCGAAACGCCGACTTATGCTGGCTATATTGCCTGGCGAGGGTTGATTCGTGAAGATCGGCTGCCGGAGCGCGCCCGTCTTGATCTTCATGGCAACTTTGCGTTTGCCAATAGCAAGGGATCGCAGATTCTGGGCTACCTCGTTCCAGGGATAAATAACGATCTCCGCCCGGGGAACCGGCTTTATAACTGGGTGTGGTATCGGACTATGGACGACGCGACTCGTGAATCCGTGATGACCGATAAAAATGGCGTGATGCGCGGACATTCTCTCCCTGAAGGTGCCATCACACAAAAATGGAAAAACCATATTTATGAAGAGGCTGCGCGTATGCTTCCGCCAGGATTTAGAGACGTGGTCCAGGCGACAAAAGAACCTTTTGCGCAATCTATTCGCGATCTGGCCGTTGATAGCATGGTGAAAGACCGGGTGTTATTGCTTGGTGATGCGGCTTCTATTCCCCGCCCACATACGGCGGCAAGCACTTCCAAGGCGGCGGCAAATGCTCTGGCGTTGCGGCAGGCTTTTCTGAACAATCCTGACGATATCGACGCCGCTTTATCACGCTGGGAGCCGGAACAGCGGCACCTGGGTAAATATCTGAAGCAGGTGGGAATGAACATGGGCAACCGTCTGATGTCAGGTGATATATAACCATAATTATGGTGTTAAATAGCAATACATTGTGATGCCGTATTAATGTATTTTATCTTTAGCGTAAATAATCTTTTAAACTAAATAATGTTCCTGATCCCCTAAGCCAGCAGGAGTAAATATGAATATTACCGTAAAGCTCACCTCTGATTTTATTTGCCCGTGGTGCCTTATTGGTGAACGCCGTCTGCAAAAAGTGATTCGTCGTTTACCTGATGATGTGGAGATTACCATCCTCTGGCAGCCCTATGAGCTTAATCCCACCATGCCGGTAGAAGGTGCCGATCGTAAAAGCTACCGTTCCTCCAAGTTTGGTAGTTGGGAGTACAGCCAGTCGCTGGACAGAAAAACTATTTTGGCTGCCGCGGAGGATGATATCGCGTTTAATTACGACGCAATGCAGAAGACGCCGAACACCTTTCGCGCGCATCGACTGATGAATCTGGCCCGCCTGCATGGCGCCGCGGATGCCGTCGCGAATGGTATTTTTCATGGCTATTTTGAACAGGGCCGCGATATCGGCGATGTGGAAATTCTGGCTGATATCGCAGCGGAAAATGGTCTCGACAGGGCGGAAGCGCTGACTTACCTCGCCGGTGACGCTGGCGCAAAAGATACCCGGGTGGCAATCAATTTTGCCACCGGGATCCACGGCGTACCAAATTTTGATATAGAAGGTGAGACTATTTCCGGCGCACAGCCGTTGAATGTCATCGAGGATGCAATCATGAGGGCGATTGCCCGTAAACCTCAAGAGAAGCCAGCTATCTGAACGTCTGATGCTCTTCAATTCCTGCATGGTGGGGTGGATAAACATGACCAGTAAAGAAACAAACAGCATACGCATTTATGGCCGGGCGGGATCGCCGGAAGGATATCTGCTTCGGGACTATCTGGCGCGTAGCGCGGTGACGTTTGAATGGATTGAACTGGGTAGTGAAGAAGAGTGTTTATCGGCATTAGGGATAGCAGGTTTCAATGACTTACGTCTTCCCGTTGTTGAATTTCCGGGGCAGATTCGCTTATTTGCCCCCGGATTGCATGATATCGCCTCTTATTTAGGCCACATTACCCTGCCCAGGTATCGTGAATATGACGTTTCCATTTACGGCGCGGGTCCAGCAGGGTTAAGTGCCGCCGTCTATGCGGCATCTGAAGGTCTGCGAACCATATTGATTGAACGACAGACGCCAGGCGGCCAGGCCGGCACCAGTTCATTAATCGAAAATTATCTGGGGTTTCCTGAAGGGATCTCCGGGGCTGCGCTGGCGGACCGGGCCCGCAAACAGGCGATGAAGTTTGGCGCTGAGTTAGTGACCATGAGCGAAGGGGTAAAAGCCCATTTTAAGGATGGGAAAATCCATGTTTGTCTTGCCAATGGCGAGATGCTGACAGCCAGAGCCAATATCTGTGCCACCGGAGTGGAGTACCGCCGTCTTAATTTACCCCGGGAAGATAAATTCCTCGGTCACGGCCTGTTTTATGGAGCCGGAGCAGCAGAGGCACCTTATTGCGCGAATGACCACGTCTATGTGGTGGGGGGCGGCAACTCGGCAGGCCAGGCGGTGATGCACTTTGCCGAATATGCTACCCAGGTCACTATGCTGGTACGGGGAAGCAGCCTGTCTCAGACATTGTCGACATATTTAATCCAACGTATCGCCTCAAAAGTCAATATAAAGGTCATCTTCAATAGCGAGATAGTTGAACTGGATGGTGAAGGTTCCCTCGCGGCGATTACTCTTCATGACCGGCTATCTGGAGAAAAAAGTCGCCATGCCTGTTCACGGCTTTTTGTCTGCATTGGTGGTCAACCTAACACCGAATGGGCCAGTGAAACGCATATTATGCGGGATTCAGAAGGCTATCTGCTAACCGGACCCGATCTCGCAGGAGGGAGTAACTGGCCATTAGCCCGGCAGCCTTTTTATCTTGAAACCAGCGTGCCCGGTTCTTTTGCTGCCGGGGATGTCAGACATGGTTCAGTGAAGCGTGTTGCATCTGCCGTTGGTGAAGGGGCGATGGCCGTGACATTTGTCCATCGCTACTTACAACAGGGGTGAGCACACCGCAAATCGCAGAAGGGGCAGCGCTTAATGAATGAGGGGCTGCGTTTGGGAAACGTACAATATTGTACGGTTACGTTATCGCGGTAGGGTGTACTCCCATGCTATACAGTGGTTTCAGGGTGTTTTGCCTTAATCGGATAACCTAAATACGATACCGCAAAGGCGATAATTCGTAACAGCGACAGTATTTATTTATTCGTCAGCAGGTAATTTTCCATGCGCTATAAGCCACTCGCGGCGTTTTGCCAGCCACTGTTGAAACTCATGGGTATTCTCGACTCGCTGCACTTCCTTCTGCGTCCAGGCCATTATAGGACCTGCTTTTTGAGGCTTTCCAGGGAACTGAGATATTGCTTTATCAGTCCAGTATCGAGCTTTCAGTCCTCTTTTGCTGATCCAGTTATCGTGCCATTCAACGCTTGCTCTTGCGCGTGAATCGCCAGCACTGTAATAAAGCCTTACCGTCATTTATCACTCCTATAACCTAAATAGGGTTCCGTGTACTTTCCATCGAAAAGTGCCGCGATATGATGGATTTTTATTCTTTATCATATCGTTACCACTTTTAGGTGTCGCGATAAATTGGTCAAATAATGAACTAAACGTACAATAATTCTCTATATCCAAACTGACCCCCTTAAGACGCTGGAGTCCGAACTGCACCGGCAGTGGACAGCCTTCAACCGCGAGCTTAAGCAGGGGAAGCTGAAACATCTGGAATACGATAAAGACACGCAGAAACTGACCTGGCATAAATCCGTGGTAAGCCATCATAAGACGAAGCAGAAGCGATTTTATGAGCAGTTGCCATTCTGCGATGTGACCGATGTCTTCCGGTTTGTTAACGGGCAGTGCCGGTTTCTTCATGCGATGAAACCGCTGCAACCCCGTTATGCCAAAAAGAATGCCGATGCAGACAGCCTGATGGCAGTCATCGTTGCCCAGGCGATGAATCATGGTAATCATGTGATGGCACGAACCAGCGATATACCGTTTCATGTTCTGGAAACCACGTACGAACAGTACCTCCGCCTGGCATCACTGGTCACGGCCAATGACTGCATCACCGATGCCACAGAGGCACTGCCGATTTTCCCGCACTATTCGTTTGATCCGGAGACGCTTTATGGTGCCGTTGACGGGCAGAAGTTTGGCGTTGAGCGACCGACAGTAAAGGCCCGACATTCGCGTAAATACTTCGGCCGCGGGAAAGGCATGGTGGCCTACACGCTGCTGTGTAACCACATCCCGATCTACGGTTACCTGATTGGCACAAACGACTATGAAGCCCACCATGTCTTTGATATCTGGTACCGCAACACCTCTGAGGTGAAACCCACGGCCATCACGAGCGACATGCACGGCATCAACAAAAGCAACTTTGCGATACTGCACTGGTTTGGCCTGCGCTTTGAACCTCATTTTACGGACCTGAACAGGCAACTGCAGGAGCTGTACTGTATCAGAGACCCGTCTGCCTATAAAAAATGCCTGATCCAGCCAGCCGGACAGATTGACCGGGACCTTATCATCCGCGAGAAAAGCAATCTCGATCGCATCGTCGCCACGCTGGGGCTGAAAGAAATGACGCAGGGGACGCTGGTCCGCAAATTGTGCACATACACCACGACTAATCCGAACAGGCAGGCGGTATTTGAATATGACCGGCTGGTACGCAGCATCTACACGCTGAAGTATCTGCGCGATCCACAGCTGGAACGCAATATCCGGCGTTCCCAGAACCGGATTGAATCTTATCACCAGCTGCGTGCCGCTGTGGCCAAAGTCGGCGGAAAGAAGGAATTAACCGGTAAAAATGACATTGAAACAGACATCAGTAACCAGTGCGGGCGGCTGATTTCCAACGCAATTGTTTATTACAACTCGGCGATCCTGTCGCGGCTGCTGGAACGACTGGAAGCGGAAGGCAATGCCAAAGGCATCGAGGCTCTGGCCAGAATATCACCGGTGGCCTGGCAGCACATTTTGCTGAACGGTCATTATACCTTCCAGAACAGCAATGAGATTATCGACCTGGATGCGGTGGTTGCCGGGCTGAAACTGGGGTAACGGAAATTTCGGCGGTTCCGGTGTAGAACCCCTATCTCAATTACTTAGGATTTCCGCGACAGCCACCTGCGCCCGATTAAAGATCTCCAGGCTGCATTATTTCTAGACTTATCGTTCCATAATATATATAATCCGATCGTTCCAAAAAACATATTAGGCACTCTATCGAATGCGGACACAACATTGACCAAAACGAAATCTCTGCCAACACGCGGACGACCACGAGAATTCGATATCGACGGGGTGTTGACCTCCGCGATGCGAGTTTTCTGGGAGCACGGCTATGCAGGTGCAAGCGTCAGTACCCTTCTCAAATCTATGGGGATCAGCCGGGCCAGCCTCTACGCCACTTTCGGCGATAAGGAAGGCCTGTTCCGCAAAGTGATGGAACTCTACGAGAAGGAAAAGAACGCCTACATGGTGGGCGCGCTGAAGGAATCCACGGCTCGAGGCGTTGCGGAACAGCTTCTTCGTGGAACCCTGGCGCTACAGACCGAAACAGCCAACCCGAAAGGAAGCATGGGCATCGTGCATTCTGTCAGCCACGCCCCAGGCGACGAAGCGATCCGGGCCTTTGTATTGGAGCAGGGTAATTTCTGGCGGGAAAAGCTGATTGAGCGAATCTTCGAAGCACAAGAGCAGGGGGATTTCGCATCACACACTGATGCTCGCAGCCTTGCACTGTCCCTGAAGGCAGCAAGTGACGGCTTGTTGGTCGCGGCGAGCACTGGCGCAACCGAAGAGGAACTTCGAGGGATTGTTTCGATGTTCCTGACCATGTGGCCTGGTCGCTAATTTTATGGGTGGCCCAGACAGCGGACCTCTGAATCGCACCTCTAGCAATGCCGATCACTGATCGGTTCCGATTACCTGTGCCGGAACGAAATCGCGATCCCGGCAAACGCATGCGCATATCCTAAATTTGGAGGCTATTTCGTGACACCAACCCCTTTAGCAGCGTCAAAGACCATTAACATAGGCAGCGGGTTACCGATCCTAATTCTTGCCGTTTCGGGTTTTGTGCTTGTTACAACAGAGTTTCTTATAATTGGGCTCATCCCCTCAATGTCCGCCGACCTTGGCATCTCCACGACTGAGGCTGGCTGGCTCGTCAGTCTGTTTGCTTTCACCGTGATGCTCTGCGGACCTTTTCTAACTGCAAAACTTGTGCATGTGGACAGGAAACGCTTGTTCGGACTTATCCTTCTCGTCTTCGCTGGCGCGAACTTGCTAGCGGCAATTTCCCCCAATGTATGGGTTCTGGCTTTAGCCCGCTTTATTCCGGCACTTGTCTTGCCTGTTTTCTGGGGAACGGCGAGCGAAACAGCTGCACGGATATCTGAACCTCATCATGCTGGTCGAGCGGTTGGCCGTGTTTATCTGGGCATTTCGGCCGCATTAGTTCTGGGGGTGCCGCTCGGAACGATAGCCTCCACGTATGTCGGTTGGCGCGGGGCATTTGTCATCCTTGCTGTGATATCACTGCTCCTGGCGTTCATTATGTGGCGTATCATGCCGACCCTGCCGGCTTCCCCAAGATATTTTCCCGGTCATCATCAGTCCGACATACTTAAAGCTCCACGCTTCCTGCTTCAGGTCGGACTGTCCGTCGTACTTTTCACAGGGATGTTCACGGCTTACACTTATTTGGCCGAGACCTTGGAAAAGCTTGCCGGGATAGATTCGACCGATGTCGGTTGGTGGCTGATGGGCTTTGGACTCATCGGGCTTTTAGGCAACTGGCTCGGCGGAATTGCAGCAGATCGCAGTGCGCTCGGGGCGACCTTAGGCTTCACCATACTGCTGACGGTGGCAATGCTGCTGATTTCCTCCGCCTCCCAAGATCATTGGCTTCTTGCTCTAGTCCTGGCTCTTTGGGGCGTCGCGTATACAGGACTTTTCCCAATTTGCCAGATTCGAGTGATGAAGGCCGGATCCAAAGCGCAAGCGCTCGCGGCGACTGTGAACGTCTCTGCCGCCAATGCTGGTGCAGGGTTGGGGGCCATCATCGGCGGATTCGTGATCAGCCGATGGCAACTTGCTAACCTCGGGTACGCCGCCGCAGTGATTTGCCTGTTAGGGCTGATTTTCTCGGTTGTCTTATTGATGTCACGAAAGAAAGATAGTCTCTAAGGAAACGTACCAATCTGCATGCGTGGTATCAAAAATTTTGGCACTGTTGCAAAAATCTGGAGGTGATAAACTCATCGTCACCTTATGCTGACGGAGCAGCACATGACCCCATTCAAAGGCCGGCATTTTCAGCGTGACATCATCCTCTGGGCGGTACGCTGGTACTGCAAATTCGGCATCAGCTACCGTGAGCTGCAGGAGATGCTGGCCGAACGCGGCGTGAATGTCGATCACACCACGATTTACCGCTGGGTCCAGCGCTATGCGCATGAAATGGAAAAACGACTGCGCTGGTACTGGCGTAACCCCTCCGATCTCAACCCGTGGCACATTGACGAAACGTACGTGAAGGGGCAATTTGGATATCGAAAATTATTGTACTATAAGGGCTTCCCCGGCATGTCAACGCCGGTATGCAAGGTTTCTGTCTGCTCTTCAGTAAAAATAAAGGGGAGAGACTGCGGTACTATAAACGGCCATGATGAATCGTCATCGATTCGGACCCTGATGAAAGACGCGCGTGAGGTTCTTGTTCGGTAAGCGGATACATATATCCTGTACAATAGCCAGATAGACCTCACGGGGTCTGACCCTTTATCATCAACGAGTTGCAGGTCAGATGGTTATACTGCTGCTTCGATCTTCCGCCGCTGCTGTACTGCGATGGCGTCAGCCCCAGCCAGGTTGCCAGCTGGCGCCCATTCTTAAAATCATGTGCATTACCGATACTGGCGACCAGCGCACAGGCCGTTGTGGGGCCAACACCCTTCAGCTCCATCAGCCGCTGACTGCGATGATCTGTTTTGGCCATGCGGGACAAAATTCGGTCATATTCAGCTATGTTGGCTTCGATGCGGGCAACGTGCTCCAGCAAATCATCAACACATTGCTGAACCTGAAGTAGTAAAGAATTCTTCTGTGCAGAAACCATACGACGCAATGCATCAGTACTTTGTGGCGCGATGACGCCGAATTCCGATATCAAACCTCTCAATCGGTTATATGTTGCTGTTTTCTCTTCGATAAATCCCTGACGGGTGCGATGCAGGCACTGCATCGCCTGCTGGCTTTCATCCTTAACTGGCACAAACCGCATATGCGGTCGGCAGACTGCTTCGCAGATAGCCTGAGCATCAGCTGCATCATTTTTCCCTGATTTACCGGCCATGCGGTAAGGAGATACAAATTTAGCGGCCATCAGACGCGGCTCATGACCATACTGCCGGAACAGTCTTGCCCAGTAATGCGCTCCGGAACAGGCCTCCATTCCGATAACACAGGGTGGTAAACAAGCAATCAGCCCGGGAAGAGCGGTGCGGGTTACTCTGGATTTAATCAGAACTGTTTTGCCATTCTGGTCAACACCGTGAACAGCGAACACATTTTTAGCAAGATCGATACCGACAGTAGTGATGGTCATAACGAATCCCTCCGGGGCTGTGTTTACCCCATGATTGCACAAGAGTTAATCAGGCGCATAATCAGGGGAAGTCCCTTCCATTCGTTAAGGTGATTTTTTGTACCTCTGAGCCGTTGTAGAGCTTGACCACGTTGACGGGCAACTTTGAGCGAAGAGCAGACATCGTTCTCATGTTGTTTATACCCAGCAGCTTTAAGAGATCATATTTTTAGCTATCGCCAGCAGGAAAGCGGTAACCGAAGTGGCGTCAGTGATTTCGCCGTCACGTATTAATTGAGCAAAGGCGCAGATTTTAATTTTTTTCACGGTCAGGCCGTACTCTTCCTCCTCCAGTTGCTGGCCGGTAAATGTCAGCTCCGTGGCAAGGTAAATATGATAACCCTGGGCTGAATAACCCTGCGCGAGCTTCTGATAACCGACATACACCATTTTTCCGGCGCTCAACCCGGTTTCTTCTTTAAGCTCGCCTCTGGCAACGTCTTCAGGTGCAGCATCGGGGGAACATTCCCAGCTTCCCTGAGGCAGTTCCGTGGTTCTCTGGCCCAGGGGGTAACGGTATTGCTCGACCAGGTAGACTTCATCATTCTCAACCGGAATGACGACCACAAAATCATCTTTTTCAATAACGGAATAGAGCCCCTCGCTGCCATCGGCTCTCAGAATCCGGTCCTCCTTAAGCGACATCCAGCGGTTACGGTAAATTTGTCTGGATTCCAGTGTTTTTATCTCTGTCTTCACGATTAACTCCTTATTTCTTTGCCTGTTGCTCTGCCACAATAACGTTAATGCCTTCGCCCCTGAACAGCGCAATATAGTCAGCGGGCGCATCGCCATCGGTGATGATGTCGCTGATTTCTTTGGGTGATGCATAAGAAAAGGAGGAATGTTTTCCCATTTTCTCTCCCGAGATAACGCACACGCTGCGCTCAGCAGCTTGTGCCAGGCCGCGCTTAACCTGCGTTTCGTCATAGTCGATACTGCTGAAGCCGGTTTTGATATTCGCCGCCGCCGCACCGATAAAGCAGATATCAAAAGCCATGGTGCGTAACTCTTCACACACTTTATGGCCCGTCATATCCATCGCGGGCTTAAATAATTTACCGCCCAGTACAATGACCTCCACATCCTGATGATTGGCCAGCGCCATGGCGGCGGGTAGGTTGTTTGTTACGACGGTGCAACGCAATCCAGGCGGGATAGCCTGTGCGATGGCAAGCGTGGTGGTTCCTCCGTCCAGTCCGACGACATCATCCTGCCGGATAAGAGAGACTGCCATCGAAGCGATAGCGCTTTTTGACGCGCCCGTTCTGCCCAGCCTTTCCTGGTGATGAAGCGGTACCTGTGTGCGGGGAATCGCGCCGCCACGGACGCGACGCAGCATGCCTGTAGACTCAAGGCGTATCAAATCGCGGCGAACTGTGTCCTCTGATATACCCAGCTTTTCAGCCAGTACAGAGGCCTGCAATTCGCCATAATGACTTAATAAATTGAGAATTTTCTGCCGCCTTGCATCAGGTAATTTCATTTTAGTGCGCCATTTTGCAACATCTATTGCGTTAATATGCATATTTTTGCAGAGTAATGCAATGTTATGACTGGCTGCGAGGCGCAGAATGAGAGCAGAGTTATTCAACCTGAAGGGGAGAACTGTTATCCCGGCATGCTGGCGAATTGTGCCAGCCGTAGCGTGAATAAAACGTATCGCTGATGAAACCGCAGACGGCGTATACAGGTACAACGGACAAGAGGCCAGAAATCATGATTAAGGCATTATCTGTCCTGGCTGCAGGCGCGTTTGTTTCGCAGACAACCGAATATTTGCCAGTCGGGCTGTTAAATCAGATAGCAGAGCATCTGGGGATTGGCGGGGCGAAGGCCGGCATGCTGATTACTGTATATGCATGGGTGATAACCCTGTCCGTCATACCCGTCACGTTGCTCACGCAAGGGGTTGACAGAAAAAAGCTTTTCGTTTTTTTTGCTCGGCCTTATCGCAATATGTAACGGTTCAGTCATGCTGACAGACAGTTTCGTCATGCTGCTTTTACTACGGGTTATTGCAGCACTGGGACACGGTGTGTTCTGGGCAGGGATTGCCTCTTATGCCATCAGAATGGCTGGCACCATGCCTGCAAGCAGGGCAACAGCTATCGTCTTCTCCGGCATATCGCTGGCGATAGTTGTGGGAGTGCCGCTGTCGACTGCAACGGGAAATTATTACGGATGGCAAAAGGGGTTTGGTCTGTTCGGCCTGTTTTCATTGATTATTATGTGCCTTGCTGTCAGATGGCTGCCTCGCGTTCATGAACCCACAGTGAAAGCGGGCCCATCTGGCCCGCTAAAACTGATCTATCTGGCTATCGCGCTGGGTCTGGCTATCGGGCATGGCAGCACCTTTGGTGCACAGGGCGCGTTTTTCTCCTCACTGTTTCCGGCGCGCGTGCGCTACAGCGGCTTATCGCTGGTGCAGCAGATTGGTCCGATTCTCGGCGGTGGGTTATCGCCGATGATTGCTACCGCACTACTGTTGAGCGGTGAAGGCTATGGCTGGGTGACGGGCTACATGATATTTATGGCGCTGTTCTCGGCGCTGAGCGCCTGGCGATTGCGCGATGCGAAAATGGAATAGCGTCACGCGGGAACGTCCTTAAGCCCGCCTTGCCAGAACGGGATTTATCTAAGCTGTCGCCGCGCACAAAGTTCGCACAGCCAGCACCCAAACCGTGCATTGTACGGCAGCGTCACTTTTATTTTTCTAACCGCTGAAGGAAGTGAGGACAAAAAAGTAATTTAAATCAGTTAGATAATAAGGAGTTTTTCATTCGCATACTTTTGGTATGCCATTTGTATGTTGTCAGGATTCCCGTCATTTTTTCACCAGCAGGTTAAGGAATCCGCATGACGTCTCAGGCATCAGCACTAAAGCTCTCATCACGAATGCAGCAGGTCAGCACCTCAATGACCGTGGCCATTGCACAACGCGCCAGGGTGTTGCAGCAACAGGGCAGAAAGATCATCAATATGGCTTCGGGCGAGCTGGATTTTGACACGCCTGCCGCCATCTGTGCCGGAGCCGTGGAGGCTATCCATGCAGGCGCAACCCGCTATACCAACGTGGCTGGTCTGCCCGCGCTGAAAGAGGCCGTCTGCCGCAAGCTGCTGACCGATAACAAACTGACTTATCAACCCGGTGAAGTGATCGTCGGCACAGGGGCCAAGCAGCTTATTTTCAATGCCTTTCTGGCAACGATCGATCCCGGCGATGAGGTGCTGATCCCGGCACCTTACTGGGTTTCCTATCCGGATATGGTGAAAATTGCCGGGGGCACGCCGGTGATCGTTCCCGCGATGAGTAATACAGATTTCAAACTCACCGCAGAGAGCCTGAAACAGCACATTAACGGGAATACGCGCTGGCTGATCCTTAACTCGCCGGGCAATCCTTCCGGCGCGGTGTACAGCAGGGAAGAGTATCAGGCACTCGCGGATGTGTTGCAGCAATGGCCGCAGGTGCTGATCCTGTCCGATGAAATCTATGAGTACCTCTGCTGGGACCGGGAATTTATCTCTTTCGCTGAGGCCGTGCCTGAGCTCTTTGCCCGCACGCTGACGCTGAATGGCGTCTCCAAAAGCTATGCCATGACCGGCTGGCGCATCGGCTATGCCGCAGGGCCGCAAAGCCTGATTGATGCGATGACCACGCTGCAGGGACAGAGCACCTCCAATCCCAGTTCCGTCAGCCAGATGGCGGCGCTGACCGCACTGAACGGCGATCGCGATTTTCTGCCGCAGTGGTGCGAGATTTTGCGTCACCGCCGCGATGGTGCGGTGGCACGACTGCAGCGTTCTTCCTGTCTGCATATTGCAGCGCCTGCCGGAGCTTTCTATCTGTTTGTCGACTGCCAGAAAGCCTTAAACCGAGCGACTGCTGACGGCCAGCAGTTACAAAGCGATTTACAGTTAGCCAGCTACCTGCTGGAGCATGCTGGCGTTGCCACCGTTCCCGGCAGCGCGTTTGGCCTGCCGGGCCATTTGCGGCTGACCTTCAGCCTGGCGGATCAGGACGTTTTCAACGCCTGCGAAAACATTGTTTCTGTACTGGAGACGCTGCAATGAATACGCCTTCAGGCTGTCCTGAGCCTGATTATGCCCTGTGTGAGCAGATGCTGGCCGTCTTAAAAGAGCACAGCTTTGATGGCACAGGTATCACCCGTGACTCTTACGGCGCCGGGGAACAGAAAGCCCATCAGTTGGTAGAGGAACTGGCGCTGAAGCTCGGGCTGGAAATCAAAAAAGATGCCGCGCTGAATATGTTCATGATCCTGCCGGGGAAAGATCGCCTGCAGAAACCGCTGATGATTGGTTCGCATCTCGACTCGGTGCCAAACGGCGGTAACTTCGACGGAGCTATCGGCGTGCTGGCCGGGTTGTCGATTGTCTCCGGCTGGCGGGCCGCCAACCTGCAGCCGCCGGTTGATATTATCGTGCTCGCCATCCGTGCGGAAGAGAGTGCCTGGTTCCCGGTCTCATACGTCGGCAGCAAGGCGGCTCTGGGGCTGCTGACGGAAAACGATCTTCAGGCCAGAAGACGCGACACCGGACTGACACTGGCGGAACATATCAGCCAGTGCGGGGGCGATCCGGGAAGCGTGGCGCAGCAGCAGGCGCTTTACCGTCCTGAAAATATCCGGGCCTTTTTTGAAATCCATATTGAACAGGGGCCGCAGCTGGAAGAGCAGGAGATCGCCGTCGGGATTGTCAGCGGCATCTGTGGCAGCCTGCGTTACCGTTTCGCCAAAACACGCGGCAGCTATGCACATTCGGGTGCCACGCCACGCTTGTGGCGACAGGATGCAGTGGTGGCAACGGCCACACTGATTGCGCTGCTGCAGCGTAAATGGCAGCAGCTGGAGCGTCAGGGACACCGGCTGACCTTCACCTGTGGCCGCTTCTTTACCGATGCCGTCGCTGCGGATATGAGTAAAGTCAGCGGGGAGGTGGACTTCTGCCTGGATTTCCGTTCCGAAAACCGCGAAAGCCTCCTTGAGATGGATCGCTGTCTGGCGGAGTGCATTGTCAGGCTGGAAAAACGCTATGGCGTGACCATCACGCCAGGTGAACAGAGCAGCAGCAGTGCCGCCGGGATGGACGCCGGGCTGAAGGCTGAGTTGCAGCAGGCCGCAGAAACCTTAGCGATTCCGGTACTCGCGATGCCCAGCGGCGCGGGGCATGACAGCGCGATGTTTGCTGCCAGCGGGGTGCCTGCAGCCATGCTGTTTGTGCGGAATCAGAACGGCAGCCACAATCCCCATGAGGCGATGGAGCTGCCCGATCTGGCAAAATCCGTCCAGTTACTGAACCTTGCGGTGTGGAACGTGCTGACCGAAACGAACTGAAGCGTTTCGGAAGCACACTTATGGCAGAAGAAAAGTGGGGCAGATGCTTCAGCCTGCATGCAGAGCGCTTCCGGAGAAGCGCTCTGCATTGTTACTCAAAATCAGCATGGCGTGTAAACATGTTTTCGCTGGTTTCCCCCAACTGTGCCATCAGCTCAAGCACTATCGCATCATAAGTGATAAAACAGAGCTGCTCGAAGGCTGACCCCATTGGCTGAGAGAACTGACCCTGGTTGTGGTTGTTTTCCGTTTTTACCGTACCCGGCAAAACGAGCACGCTTTTGGCCAGTTTGCCAATCGTGGACTCTTTTTTCAGGGTGATCAGTGCCAAGTCGACCCCACTTTCCACTGCTTTTTGCGCCAGACTTTTCAGGCTGGAGGTTTCGCCACTGCCGGAACCGATAATTAACAAATCTCCCGGTCTGCTATGGGGGGACGAAATTTCCCCCACCACGCTGACGGAGAAACCCAGATGCAATAAACGGTTAGCAAAAGCGCGGATGGCAATACCGCTTCGTCCGGCACCCTGCAGAAAGATTCGCTGCGCATTACGTATCTGCGCGATCAATTCCTGCGCCTGAGCATTATCGATCTGCAGCGCGTTTTGCTCTAATTCCCTGATAATGCTTATCGTATTTTCCTGAACGCCCATTTTTACTCCTCTGAGAACTGCACAACATCAGCAGCGTAAACCGATACCCCGGCCCATTTTCTCAAAAGAGTGCACTTTTATCGGCTCATTTGATATGAACGCTGGCGTACTCTCTTCAGGATGTGTGATGTTAAACACGCATGCAGCGACTGACTTTACCTTGTGGCACGGGACGGTTAAAACGAACTGAAGCGTTTGATGATGCTCTCGCGCACATTATCAATATGCACAACCAGCAGACGCTGAGCTTCTGCTGACTGGTTTTCCCGCAGAGCGGCAATGATCGCAAGATGCTCATTATGGCCGATGACAAAGCGTTCCGGCACCTGGCGTGAATTAAACATGCGGGTTTTCAGCCGCAAAGCCTGAATATACTCTTTTAACAGCTGGTTACCGCTGTAGTGAGCGATAGCATCGTGCAGGCGGGCATCGACCGCCCAGTCCTCATTGGGGTCCGGGATCTCCTGAGCCAGCAGGGCGTTGATCTCTGCTTCAATCTCATCCAGCATCGCGGCTGGCACCCGTCCGGCAGCCAGCCTGGCGGCTTCGCCTTCCAGCGTACGCCGGATGTGCAGCGTCTCGACCAGCTCCTGAATGGAGAACTCTTTCACCACCGGGGTTCTGCCACCATTGCGGACAATAAAACCTTCGTTTTCCAGCCGGGTCAGCGCATTGCGAACCGGAGTGCGCGAAATATCCAGCAGTTCGGCCAGCTTGCGTTCCTGTAACACCGAGTTGATGGGCAATTCCCGATTAATAATCATCTGCAGGATAGTGTCATACGCTTTCCGGCTTAAATTACGATCGTTCTCATCAGAGCTGTATTTATCGTTCATATCACCCTCTGCGCCCACAAATTAGTGACAGACAGCGGGACTGTGCTTCCCGCTGTCTGCAAGTTTCGATCGATTAGCTAACCGCGCGGTCGCGCTGCGCAGGCTGCTTTATTGCGGCAAAGTCCGTACCGGATCTTTAGGTGCCGGGTTGAAGCCAACAATTGGCGTCACCAGTTTGGCGTAAGTACCGTCCGCTTTCATGTCGGCCAGCGCCTTATTGATCGCCGCGACCAGGTGTGGCTTGCCTTTTTTGAAGGCAAATCCTTTCTGGATCTGGCTGACATAATCTGGCGTCTGGGTAAACGGCAGGTGCATATCCTTAATCAGATAGGCATTGCCGATGGAGTCATTGATCACGCCATCAATATTGCCGTTCACCATATCCTGCACAGCGGCAGTGACATCAACATAGTTTTTTAAGGTCGCGCCGTGGTCAACGGCCAGCTTGGCATAGGTGGATGACACCTGAGCACCAATACGTTTACCTTTTAAATCCTGCGCGGATTTGATCGCCGAATCTTTTGGAATAATGATGCGGCCGCCTGACTCAATCCAGCCGTCAGAAAATACAATTGCCTTCTGGCGCTCCGGGGTAATATCCATTGCCGCGCTGCTCATGTCGAACTGGTTTGCCTGCACGCCAATCAGGATGGAGTCCCATTTGGTAATCACCGGCTGATACTGTAAGTGCAGACGGCTCGCCACTTCTTTCATCACGCGGATCTCCAGCCCGTCCAGTTTCCCGTCCGGCATGCGCATGCTGTAAGGCGGATCGGTCCCTTCGGTGGCAACCTGTAAAACGCCTGGCTTGATTAATTCCAGTGAATCCTCAGCCGCACTGGCAGCCAGAGAAGGCAGGACTGAGCTGACCATGGTTGCAAAGAAAATCGCCGTTTTAAATTTCATAGAATGCAACTCCTGCTAGGTAGTGTGTCGTTAAACCCCGGTGTTGGTGCGATAGCTGGCAAGTAAAGCCAGCAATTCGAGCATTACGGTTGCGCCAAGAAGTGACGTAATCTGTCCCGGACCATCATAGGCCGGGCTGATTTCTGTCACATCGCAGCCAACCAGATTGATATTTTTTAATTCACGTAATAACTGCAGTGCTTCACGGGAACTCGGGCCTCCTGCTTCCGGTGTTTCAACGGCGGGTGCAAATGCCGGATCGACAAAGTCCATATCGAAAGTAATAAAAGTCGGGCGTCCTTTGGTGTGCTCAGCAATCTGCTTCGCAACCTCACTGATGCCCTGCTGGAACAGCTCGTCGGTGGTCAGAACTTTGTATCCCAGATCGAGTGACTGGGTGATATCGGTGGTGCGGAACAGCGAACCGCGCAGGCCAATCTGAATAGAGTGGTGGGGATCGACAATATTCTCCTCCACCGCTCTGCGGAATGGCGTTCCGGCGCTGTAACGCTGATCGGCGAAGTATTTGTCCCAGGTGTCGCTGTGCGAGTCAAATTGCACCAGCGCCAGCGGGCCGTGGATCTTTGCCAGCGCTCTTAACTCGGCTAGCGTTACGGAATGGTCGCCGCCGATGGCAAAGGGCACCACACCGGCAGCGGCAATATGATGAATAGTCTCTTCAATCATCTGCAGCGATTCAATTTCATACCCCGGAACCACCGCAGAGTCGCCGACGTCGGCAATCTTGAGCGTTTCAAACACGTTGATGTTATTGCGTGAGGGATTAATCGGCCGCAGCATTACTGACATTGAACGCACGGCATTCGGCGCAAAGCGGGCACCGCTGCGATAGGGCGCGCCGGAGTCCGAAGGTATGCCGACGATGGCCGCATCCAGCCCGGTTAAATCGGTCACCAGCGGCAAGCGCATAAAGGTTGGCAGGCCGCAGAAGCGTGGGGTGACAAGTGAATCTGAAAGTGGTGAAGTCATAGTGATTCCCGAATTAGCTGTATTTTTGATGGCTGCGCTCAAGGCGGGCGGCCAGCTCGGTCAGAATGGTGGTCAGCAGCAGATAAATCACCGATGCCGCGATGTAAAACTCAAAGGGCCGGAAGGTGGCCGAAATAATGGTCTGCGCATACAGCGTGATATCAATCACCGTAATGGTTGACAGCAGCGAGGTATTTTTCAGCGCTGAAATCGCTTCATTGGTCAGTGGCGGCAGAATAATCCGGAACACCTGCGGTAAAATAATGCGTCTCATCACCTCAGCACGGGACATGCCCAGCGCGGAAGCAGACTCCATCTGGCTGCGTGGGATGGCGTTTAAACCGGAACGAATGATTTCGGCCACGTAAGCGCCGCTGTTCAGTGCCAGCGCAATCACTCCGGCGAAAAACGGCGAAAAGTGGATGCCAAACTGCGGGATGCCGAAATAGACAATAAACACCTGGATCAGCGCCGGGGTACCGCGAATAAACCAGATATAGAAGCGGGAAATAGCGCGGAAAAATCTGACGCCGGATTGTTTGCCCAGCGCGGCCAGTAACCCGAAAATCCAGCTCAGCACAATGGTCAATACGGTGATGCACAGCACGGTAAAGGCGGCTTCGAGAAAGCCCATGCCGTAAACCTGGATATCCTGCAAAATCTGGTTCATTGGGCACTCTCCCGGCTGGCGGTGATATCTTCATGCAGGATGCGGCGTAAAAACTGCTGCAGCCGCGGGCTTTTCGGTTTCGCCAGCACTTCCTGTGGCGGACCATCTTCTGCAATCACGCCCTGATCGAAGAACAGCACCCGGTTGGACACTTCACGGGCAAAGGCGATTTCATGCGTCACCAGCAGCATGGTCATGCCGTCGTTGGCGAGGGTGGCGATCAAAGACAGCACTTCACCCACCAGCTCGGGATCTAACGCGGACGTTGCCTCGTCAAACAGCATTAGTTTTGGCTTCATCGCCAGCGCCCGCGCGATAGCTACGCGCTGCTGCTGTCCACCGGAAAGCTTCGCCGGGTAGCTGTCGCGTTTGGCCAGCATGCCCACCCGCGTCAGCAGCTCGTCCGCTTCGGCAATCGCCACCTTGCGCGACATTTTTTTGACCCGCATCGGAGCCTCTATGACGTTCTCCAGTACGGTCATGTGTGGCCACAGGTGATAGCTCTGAAACACCATGCCTATTTGCGTGCGCAGCTGTTGCAACTGTACGGCGTCGGGTTGCGCTCTGGCACCCTCGCGAAAATCAAAGCAGAAGTCGCCAAAGTCCATAAAGCAGCTTTGCGGCATTTCCATCACGTTCAGGCAGCGTAAAAAGGTGCTCTTGCCCGATCCGCTGGCACCAATGATCGCCACTACTTCGCCAGGCATCACCTCCAGCGCGATATTTTTCAGCACGTGCAGGTCGCCGTAGCTTTTATTCAGTTCTCTGATGCTAAGCAGAGGTTTTATTTCATTCATGATTATCAGCGCTCCCTTTTTTAATATACAGAGCGATATCCTGCGGTGTTCTGCTGGCTCCGTTGATTGGTGTAATATCCTGCGGGCAGGCTGAGAGGATCAGCCAGATATTCATTTCGGCGGTCAGCGTTATCCGGTCTCCGGCTTTGGATACCGGCGGTACGCGATCCAGTTCTCCGGAGGTTTTGAAAGGAACGTTCATAAAAAGATTCAGCGATGCAGGAGTGAATGAGAGCTCAATACCGACCTCTTTCAGTGCTTCATGAAAATTATCGCTACAGCTGCGATGATATTCCTTAACGCCAAGCTGCTGATAAAGTTCTTCAGAGCAGGGACACAGCAAAGTATCGTGGCGGCCTGGGGTTTCATCACGGCTCAGAGTAAACATCGGGCGACGTAAACTGCTAAAAGCCTGCATTCCCTGTTCAAAGAAAATGTTGCTGTTCAGCGAGCGGGTATGCTCCATGGCGGAATATTCCAGCGGGTTGTCACGGTTGACTGCCCAGGTATCAACAACCTGACTTCCGGCGCTGTTTTCAATAATGATTTCCTGTCCCTGATATAACGGCAGCGCAATGCCACGGCTGGCTTTAAGGAGTAATAACTCGTGCTCTGAGGTTTGCTCTTTGATCATCTGTGGTCATCGCTCAAGGTAGTTAACGCCAAAAGTTTTCTCTTGGCACTTGAGTAAAAAGCAAAGAGAATGCCAACAGTATTCCAAACTTGAGGGTTTCACCGTGCAAAAATTTTGCTGGATACCACAGCCAATACATCTAAAAGGAATCAACAGGTTAGAAGAGAGTGGGTTCGTACCATTACTGCAGCCCGATCTGCCTTCAGCGGCGTTAGGTCCTGAAGTCGAAGCCGTTATTTTTCGTAGTGGTAATTTCAGTTGCTCAATGATGGAGCAATTACCGCACCTTAAAGTGATTGCCGTGCACGGTGTTGGCACAGACGGCATTGATATTCATTCGGCCACACAACAGGGCATCGTGATCCTGAATACGCCGGAAATGAATACGCGCTCTGTTGCGGAGCATGCCATTGCCTTATTATTTGCCTTAAATAAAAAAATTGTCGCCAGCGACAATGCGATCAGAGAAAACAGATATCAGACGTTTAAATATGAAGGGGGACTGTGCGAGATATTTGGCACGACTCTGGGGATTGTTGGGTTCGGCGCCATCGGAAAAACTACCGCAGCTCTGGCAAAAGCGTTGGGAATGAATGTGCTGATCCACAGCCGTCAGCCAGCGAATGAAATTGAGCAGGCCGGATTTACTAAATCGGAGAGTTTTTCTGCGCTACTCTCGAAATGCGATGCCGTGTCACTGCATATTCCATCCACGCCTGAAACACGGCAGCTGATAAATGCTGAGACGCTTTCTCTGATGCCGGAACATGCTTTTCTGATTAATACCAGCAGGGGCGGTTTAATTGATGAAGCGGCGTTATTGTCTGCGCTGAAAAATAATAAAATCGCCGGTGCGGCGCTGGACGTTTTTCAGCAGGAACCTTTACCGGTTGACGATCCATTACTTTCCGCACCTAATCTGATTGTCACGCCGCATACTGCTGCCTCTACGGAGCAGGCGTTGATTAATATGGCAACGGCGGCGGTGGACGGGATTATTCGCGTGACCAACGGGCAACTCCCTGCGTCATTGGTGAACCCCGAAGTATGGGATCGGCGTCGGCGTTAAACAGGATTAGTGCCGGGCCAGCACTTCGCTCATCGGCGCAAAAATAACGCCCTGAGATTCAAGCCTCTGCCGTAACTGCTGAGCCATTTCTACCGCGCCGGGCGTGTCGCCGTGGACGCAAACCGTATCGATAGTCACGGGAATTTTTTTGCCGCTGGCGGTGATAATGGCCTGCGCGTCCAGCATGGTCAGCACCCGCTCGCTGGCATGCTCAGCATCATGCAGTACCGCGCCGGGAAGTTTGCGGGAGAGCAGGTTGCCGTTGTCGGCATAGGCGCGATCAACATAAATTTCACGGGCCAGCGGCAGGCCCAGTTTTAATGCCGCACGCTCGGTTTCCATGCCTGGCATGACCACCATAATTAAATCCTTATCCACTTTATAAATGGCCTGCGCGACAGCCATCGCCAGCTCACTGTTTTCGGCGGCCATATTACCCAGCGAACCATGGGTTTTCACGTGCGATAATTGCTGCCCCTGAGTATGGGCCAGCGCCTGCAGAGCACCAATCTGATAAATAACCTGGCGCTCAATTTGTGCCGGGCTGTCTCCCAGAATAGGGCGACGGCCAAAGCCGTAAATATCATAAAAACTGGGGTGAGCCCCTACGTGCACTTTGTTTTTCGCCGCATCAGCCAGCGTGGAGGACATCACCTCAGGATCGCCAGCGTGAAAGCCACAGGCGATGTTGGCAGAGGTGATAATCTCCAGCATTTCACCATCGCGGCCCATGGTCCAGGCACCGTAACTTTCACCCATATCGCAATTCAGATCTAATTTCATTCCCGCTCCACAAAGTCCTGATTAAGGGGTCATAAAAAGAGGCTATGACTGAGGTTCCGGGGGCGAAGAGCGCCCGTTGACACCATACCAATGGTATGCCAAATGTATTTTTACCGATAATCGTTTTAACTTCTGGCAGGTTGATGGGTGAAAGGCATTCCAAAAAGTCTTACCTGGAAAATAGTCCCGGTTGCCGATCAGGCGGTCCTGATCGATTTTGGGGAATATATCGATCCCCAAATCAATAAACACGTGACGGACCTGGCAATCCTGATTAATCAACAGCCGCTGGCGGGGATCACCAAAGCCATTCCGACCTATCGTTCGCTGCTGGTTAATTATGATTCTTTACGCATCCGTCAGCACGAAGTCGCTGGCTATCTGCAGGATTTGCTCACTCAGCCCCGCCGTAAATCACCGCCGTTTCGCGCCTGGCACATCCCCGTTTGTTACGGCGGGTCATATGGAATTGATCTGGAAACGCTGGCCGGGCAGCATCAGCTGTCATCACAGGAAGTGATTGAGCGACATGTGAAAAGCCTCTACCGGGTGTATATGATCGGCTTTATGCCGGGCTTTACCTATCTGGGTGGCCTCGATGAATCTTTGTATACGCCGAGAAGGGATTCGCCACGGCTGAAAGTGCCGGCAGGCAGCATCAGCATCGGAGGGATGCAAACCGCTGTGGGTTCCGTCGAGGCACCGAGCGGCTGGCATCTTATTGGCAAAACACCTTTCAGAAGTTTTGCGCCCGATCGCAACCCGGCGGTGCTGTTACAGAGTGGGGACGCGGTGAGATTTTATCCGGTCAGCGCAGACGAGTATCAGTCACTGGCTCAGCAGGTTGATTATGTTCCGGAATGGAGCTGGCAAGATGCAGAGATTTGAGGTGTTATCGCCCGGCCTGTTCACCACATTGCAGGATCTGGGACGGTTTGGTTTTGAAGATCAGGGAGTACCGCCTGCCGGAGCGATGGATGAGTTCAGCGCCGCCATTGCAAATGCGCTGGTGGATAATCCGGCCGATACCGGCGTGCTGGAGCTTACCCTGACCGGGCCATCGCTGCGCCTGGTGGGTGATGCTCCTGTCTGGGTGGCGCTGACCGGCCATCTGGCGATCAACCTGAACGGCGAGCCGCAGGCAGGGTATCAGTGCTTCACGTTGCAGCCGGGTGATATTTTATCGATACCGCGGGTGCTCAGCGGAGCGCGTGGGTATATGGCGGTTGCCGGGGGGTTCCGCGCCGAGCCGGTAATGGGCAGCGTTTCGACCCTGATGCGCGCCGGGCTGGGAGGTTTTGCCGGACGTCAGCTCATTAAAGGTGATAGCCTGCCACTGCTCAGCAGCCGCAAGCCACCGGCCATTAACCAACTGACGCAGCGCATTCTGCCACAGCAGGAGAGACGTCCGGTCCGGGTAGTCTGGGGGCCGCAGGATGATTACTTCTCCCGTGAGGCAAAGCGTGCTTTCACCACCAACAGCTGGACATTGTCCGATCAGTGCGACCGCATGGGTTACCGGCTCAGCGGCCCGCCGATACCCCATATAAATGGGTTTAATATCGTTTCTGACGCCATTGCGCGTGGCAGCATCCAGATCCCGGGTAACGGCCAGCCTATCGTGGCGATGAACGACCGTCAGACCACCGGCGGCTACCCCAAAATCGCCACCATCATTCGCGCCGATCATGCCCGCATGGGGCAGTTCAAGCCCGGTGATAAACTCAGCTTTGAAGCGGTGTCGGTGGAGAAGGCCGAAGAACTCTGGCGGGGCAGGCAGGCGCTTTTTCAGCAGTGGCTGGAGGCGATCCGGGCAGGGAAGTGATGCTGGTGCAGGTCTGGACGACTACCTCACAAGATACGAGTTGTGCCTGAGTGAACCCATTATTTATAGTGGTAAGACTTATTACGTGCTTACCGCTTTCCCAGGTCTCTGTCAGAACGTTGGTATTAAACAGACGCCTTGTTCGGATAATCGGCTCAGTGTCATTCCAGTGATATTCCAGAAAAAAAGGAAGGGCACTTCCTTCTGTCCTTCCAGCAAAGTGCTGAATACCTCTTCAGAAAAAAGAGAGGCCGTTTCACGCTCTTGCATTATTTTACGAGCCAGGTTGGATAATGAATTTAAGCATAAATTTATGGAGGGGAATAAGGGTCATACAGTATTGACTGGAAAGATCAGAGGAATATAGTGGGCAGGCACCGAATAAAAAAATGGCGGCAAATAGCGAGACCCGACAGTGTTGGCGCACTGACGAGCCTCTGACCACAATGTTAAGTAGACTAACACCATGGCTGTAAAACAGTTTATTCAAACTCGCCCTGCATTTATACATATTTCCCCATTAACCAGCGTAATGAACTTTATCGACCTGGCGGAGTATAACGAACGTCTCGTTGCGGTTCTGATGGAAACGGATATTTCTGCGGAGCACTTCGCAATTTATAAAAAATAGCGCTCAGTATTGAGCATCTGCAGTTAGCTTTTGATGACCCGGTTCCCGATTATCCTCTGTCGCAGCTTACTGCACCAGACGTGAAGGATTTTCATCACACCGCTTTTATTGAAGAGTCTGAAACTTTCACCTGATACTGCCGTGTCTTAATTCAGGTATTACGCAGTCACGCTGCTGACTCTGATACAAGGGAATTCCTTGCCGAATAGCTGTTCGACCTGGTGAATTTCCTGGCTGAAGATCTCAAAGCACAAGGATACGTTGAGACGTAGAGCGGGTTGGTGCAGGTACGGTAAAAATGATGTCCTTCTGCCGTTCGGGGCTTTTGTGCCTTGTCTGGCAGAAGGAATTTTACGGCTCGCGGATATCGCGTTTTTGCTTCAGATAGCCTGATAACCAGCCCAGGAATTCAAGCAGCGTAGGGGTATATTCCCGAGTATCACCAGCGGATCCTCGTGTGAGTTTATTCAGAGCAGCTGCAGCTGATTCATTGTCCGGGTACGCCTGGCAATTGAAATAGTCTACTCCCGTCTGTATTAAGATTAAAAATCCGAGTTTTAGTTGCTGCTGACAGATCGACAGGACCGAGCCGGGAATGGTCACTATTCATATTTAAATCACGTCAGATTTTTTTTTGTGGGAAAAATAACGGCCATTTGCGCGATTAAGAATGTGCAGCGGCTCAGAATAGCGCAGGAAAAGTCGCACAATTATTGGCTTCATCAGACCGCTGACAATTTTTGCCCCCAGCCAGGATGAGACGACTAACTGCATTGCCCTACGTGAGGCAACGGTGGTAGCCTTACCGACTATTCCTTAAAATTACGCTGCTGAGTCCGGCTCCGGCCGTCAGACAGTTTCATGTCCTGCATTCATTTTAAAACTTCCATGTGCCGGTAAACTGCTACATTAATTTACGTTCTCACTGAAGGCAAAACCAGCGTACCGGTCATTTTTGTAGAGAATTTATTGATTGGCACACTGTTTACCGGTGCCAGTTCGGGGCGATTAATGTCTGCACTTCCACTCATCGACATCATCACCCAGGTTTTTTGGCGTATTATTCCGTATCCAGGCCATAAAATCGCGATTGAATCGAAAGTTCTCTCCGCACTGATCAACCATGAAGCGACGGACGTTTTGTGTATTTTTATACCCTTTATCCACAATGGTCGCACGGGTTAAAGCTGAGCTCTGCCAGTCGATCTTCATGTTTTCTGCTGCTGATAAAGGGGCTTATGCAACAGTACCGGCTCTGACCTGCTCCAGATCATGAATTTCTCTCATGTTCATTGAAATTAAATCACTTTTTTTCACTCAATGACTCAGGCATAAAGTACTGACTACCATAGACAATATGACGAATACCGAAGTTAAAACCTGATAATAAAATTTTAAAGCTGAAAGAGCATAAATAAATTCAGGTTTTATCTCAGAAAACAGGATAACTCATCGCGATGAATAAAGAATTTGCATTCACCATTAAAAGCCTTGCTTTTGATGAAAATTATAACCCCTCCGAAAATACCCGTATCACCACCAACTTCGCTAATCTGGCCAGAGGCGACAAACGCCAGCAGAATTTGCGCAACGCCTTAACGATGATCGACAATCGTTTCAATTCTCTGGCTCATATTGATAATCCCAACGGGGATCGTTATTCTGTTGAGCTTGAAATCATTTCCGTTGAGATGGATGTTGAAGGTAAGGGTAAAACTTTCCCTGTGATTGAGATCCTGAAAACGAATATTGTTGATAAAAAAACCAATGAACGCATTGAAGGCATCGTAGGGAATAATTTCTCATCCTACGTGCGTGATTATGACTTTAGCGTAGTGCTGTTAGAGCATAACAAAAACAAAGCCGGATTCAGCACGCCAGATAATTTTGGCGAACTGCACGGTAATCTGTTCAAATATTTTGTCAACTCAGATGCTTACAGAGATAACTTTAAAAAACAACCTGTTATCTGCCTGAGCGTTTCAAGTAAAAATACCTATCATCAGACTGGCTATCAACATCCTGTGCTGGGCATTGAATATCAGCAGGATGAACTGTCCATGACCGATCACTATTTCAATAAAATGGGCTTACAGGCACGCTATTTTATGCCAGCCGGTGCGGTTGCGCCTTTAGCATTCTATTTCTCTGGTGATTTAATCACAGATTATACCGATCTTGAGCTTATCAGCACCATCAGCACGATGGAGACTTTCCAGAGAATTTACCGTCCTGAAATTTATAATGCTAATTCTGTGGCTGGTAAAACCTATCAGCCAAGCCTGAACCAGCAGGATTATTCATTAACTGAAATCGTTTACGATCGTGAAGAACGCAGCCATTTAGCTGTTGAGCAGGGCAGGTTTACGGAAGAGAACTTCATCAAACCTTACCGAGCCATTCTTGAGCAATGGTCTGCTAATTACGTTCTTTGATTAACTAAATATAAAAAGGTCACCTGCAATGAAAATTTTATTACCCACTTCGACGGCGGGCAGCCTGCCTAAACCTTCCTGGCTTGCACAACCAGAGACGCTCTGGTCACCCTGGAAATTGCAGGATCAGGAACTGATTGATGGCAAACAGGATGCGCTGCGTTTGTGCCTGCAGGATCAGCTCCAGGCAGGTATTGATATCGTCAGTGATGGCGAGCAAACGCGCCAACATTTTGTCACCACGTTTATCGAGCACCTGAGCGGAGTGGACTTTGAAAAGCGTGAGACCGTCAGAATTCGTAACCGCTATGATGCGAGTGTGCCGACAGTCGTGGGTGCGGTGAGTCGCCAGAAACCCGTTTTTGTTGAAGACGCAAAATTCCTGCGTCAGCAAACCGATCAACCCATTAAATGGGCGCTGCCTGGTCCCATGACAATGATCGATACGCTCTATGACAGCCACTATAAAAGCCGTGAAAAACTGGCCTGGGAATTTGCCAAAATTCTGAATGAAGAAGCCAAAGAATTAGAGGCTGCGGGCGTTGATATCATCCAGTTCGATGAGCCTGCGTTCAACGTCTTCTTTGATGAAGTGAATGACTGGGGAATTGCCGCTTTAGAAAGAGCCATTGAAGGGCTGAAATGTGAAACGGCTGTGCATATTTGCTATGGCTACGGCATCAAAGCCAACACAGACTGGAAAAAGACGCTGGGGACAGAATGGCGGCAGTATGAAGAAATCTTCCCCAAGCTGCAGAAATCCAGTATCGATATCATCTCGCTGGAATGTCAGAACTCCCGTGTGCCAATGGATCTGATTGAACTGATTCGGGGCAAGAAAGTGATGGTAGGGGCCATTGATGTGGCAACCAATACCATTGAGACTCCTGAGGAAGTCGCCGATACCCTGCGTAAAGCACTTCAGTTTGTTGATGCCGATAAGCTTTATCCTTCTACCAACTGCGGCATGACGCCTTTAGCACGTCGTGTGGCAAACGGTAAGTTAAGCGCTTTAAGCGCCGGTGCAGAAATCGTTCGCAGAGAACTGCTGGCTAAATAGTTTCGCCAGGCATCAGATCATTTGCCAAAAAAAATCCACGCCGAAGCGTGGATTTTTTATTTCACAGCAGCCTCAGACGGCCACCAGAAAAGAGGCTTGCGGTAAAGAATCAGATGTTGTGACCTGCTTTACCGGCTTAACAATGATTAATGCAGTGAGGAGTTAGCAGTGGCCGCTTAGGGGTCAGACAGAGGGAGTGCCTTGTCTGCTATGAGCGAGAATCAGACGTTACTAAGACATTACGTACACCACGGTGCCTTAGTCGACTGGAAATAGGTATTCCTACCATAAGGTTCATTCTTCCTCATGATAATCGCTCTTGCTCCATAGTGGCTTGATAGCGTGATAGGCGCCACTGAATGGACATTTAGAATTTTTGTTCCGCTGGATTCGGAGCAAATCATCAATATCCTTTTCGATGATTTTTTTTACCTGTGAATGGTATCGCTGAAGTGAGACATCACTAATGGACTTTTCAAAACGGAGGCTGGTGTCTTGATTCACAAGATCGTAAACACCGTCTTTTATTTTCATTCTGTTGCAGTCAGGGATGCCCATTTTCAGGTCATAGCATTTCAACCCGGCCAGACGGACTTCGACACCGACGCGCTCAGTACGTGTTTTCTTGTGGCTAATCAGAAGCACTTTATTGTTTTCGTACCATTTTTCAAAGGATTGCACTATATCTATGTTCTTTTGATGGTTGCCTTGAGAAGCGCTGTAAAAATGATAACTGTTCGAACTATAGACGTGACGTTCCCGGTCGGAGATTTGCGGAATGGTACCTTTCTGCCTGCGCATCTGGTCGGCAGGCTGATCATAAATATGCAGTAAGCAGTCTGCGAGAGAGTCTGAAGCATCATGCAACGTGTTGGTCTGGATGAGTTTCAGGAGGGTATCTCGCTTGATTGAAATCTGGCAATAATCGCTCTCCCACGCCACTGTCGGTTGCTGTTCTTCCCCTTCTGAAGAGGTGTTGATATCAGGCGTAACAGTGGTGAATTTCCAGACAAATGGCGTTGATTGCGAATATTTGAAATACATCTGAAGCTCAGTCAGCCACTGTATGATCTCCGAAGCATAAATGCCCACATACTGGTCGAACAGATATTCGGCGTACTGAGGTGCGCACTGTTCAGCAATCCTTTCAATGAACTCAACACGCCCTTCATCGTTAATTAACTTTATTATTTTATGGAATACGCCGTTCTCCCGCCTCTCTCCTGTCAGAAAATTTGTGTGAACTTTTTCAAATTCGGACAGCCAGTCGGGAGTAACAATGCCGGCATCATGCAAAGCGGTAATTAAGTTGTAAATTGCATCAGCAAGTATCGGAAGTGAATCTATTTTGTGGAAATCGTTCAATCGGGAAAGCAGCTCCCGGCTGCATGAGTGCGCAATGGAAAGGTCCTGATGGCAGTAGCCTTTTCGTGCCTGAGGCGGGATTGGCGAACAATGTGTCGGGCCCTCGGCCAGGATGGCAAACATATCATCGTGAATAAACTGCTCCAGAAGTTTGCTTTGTTCTGCAAAGCGGAACCCCTGTTCTGTTGGCTGCCGGTTCATCTCTCTCCAGGTCTTCAGACTGACCTTGCCATCATCAAAACTGGACTGACCCCACCCCAGTAGACGATCCTGCCCTATAGTTTGAGCATAGGAGGAGCGTATGGGCACACCACGATTTACACCTGAATTTAAAGAAGAAGCCGTCCGTCAAATAACGGAACGCGGTTATTCCGTTGCCGAAGTTTCCGACCGCCTGGGCGTTTCTGCGCACAGCCTCTACAAGTGGCTACGGGCTATCAAACCGGATAACAGCGAGCAACATGCCCGGGATTTACTGGAAGCCAAAAGCGAGATCCTGAAACTACGGGCGCAGCTAAAACGTACCGAAGAAGAACGGGATATCCTGAAAAAGGCCGCGCGGTACTTTGCAAGGGAGCCCGACTAAAGTACCGCTTTATCAATGAGCACCGCACTATATGGGGTGTGATGACGATGTGTCGGGTACTGAATGTCGCCCGGGCCGGGTTTTATGCATGGCTGCATAACCCGGTCTCGGCGCGTGATAAAGATAATCTGCGCCTGCTGACGCTTATTCGTGACTCATATTCACTGAGTGGGGGCGTGTATGGTTATCGCCGGGTTCATGGCGACCTGAACGAAGTAGGGGA